>DAOWMJ010000068.1 GCA_030643145.1 Candidatus Latescibacterota bacterium
CTCGAAAAAGTCTCAACGTTGAGACAAATCGCCGTAACCACAATAATATCAACACAAATGAAACCATTCTTCCTCTTGAAACTGGGACTAATTCTGTCAAAGAAACGGAAATCGGCAAAAAGACCGAAGAAACAGAGCTAAAGCAAAAGTTCAACCTGGAATCTCCAGATCGATCATATAGTTCCTTTTGCTAAAGGCGGGAATAACTCGCCCGGAAACCTCAGGCTCCTATGCGCCAAGCACAACCTAATGGAAGCGGAACGCGCCTATGGAAAAGATTTCATGGAAAAGTATTACAAAAAAGAGTGAAATTTTGAAATAATATAGAAATGAAAAATAATATTTCAGGAATGTAATTTATAGCACCGCCACTAGCGCTGTCTCTTAAATTTAATTTGTGTTATTGCTGAAAATATCATAAATAGTACTGCTAAAATATGATATTGCTTACCATAAAGATGAGCAATCAAATTAAATATTTGCACTCTCAATGGCAACATGTTTGCCAGAATTATCACTCTTCGGCAACTTTTATCTCCTTTAAATCGTAGATACAGAGAAGGCACTATCGCCTATTGAGGATCGGGACTGACGAACTAAACTCTCAGCTCAATCGTCAGCCTATAGGTTAGAACAGTAATTTACCCCGAACCCAAAGAGAGGAGGATACAAATGAAAAGAGGAATGACGATTATCATCTCCGTTATCATTCTTCTGCTCTCATGGAACAATTCCATCGCGGGCGGACAGGAAGAGATCCATAGGAAATTCGACGGAAAGAGATCGGTCAAACTCCAAACGGTCAGCGGAGACTGCGCTATCAGAACTCACAATTCGGATAAAATAATTGTGGATATTGTCTACGACGAAAAACTTAAAGATGTCGTAGAATTTAAATTCCGGGAAACCTCTGAAAAATTGATTATCGAAGAAGATTGGAGTAAATTTTCACGAGGCGGAGGTGATATATTCTGGACTCTTACCGTACCCAAAGAGACAGAAATTGAGTTCTCTACCGCTTCTGGTGATCTGAATGTTTCAGGTTTTTCCAAAAGCCTCAAATCGAGCACAGCCTCAGGTGATATCGAAATTGAAGATGTAGATGGAGAGATTGGCGTTTCAGTTGCGAGCGGTGATATAACAATAGTCAATTGCAGTGGAGAAATAGAAGTTTCCACTGCCAGCGGTGATATCTATATTGAAAATTCCAAAGGGGATATCAAATTATCCACGGCGAGCGGAGATATCAAGGCTGTTAATATTGATAATGACGAGATCAAATTCAGTACGGCTTCAGGCAAAATCGAAATCTCGAATGCCAGGGGATCATACGATCTAAGCTGCGCCAGCGGTAAAATAAAGGCCAGCGGTCTCATAATTGAAGGACCGAGCAGTTTCTCAACAGCATCGGGAGATGTAAAAGTCATACTGGCGGAAACAAGCGAATATGACCTGAAACTCTCAGCCGCTTCGGGGAATTTACTTCTGGACTATAACGGCGCCTCCCTTAAAGGATATTTCGAATTTGAAGTGAAAAAACGCCGTGGCAAAATAACGTGCCCCTTCAATTTTGACCATGAGGAAGAATTCGAGAAATACGGCCATACTTATCTCCGGAAATCTTTGAGTATAAAGGGGAAAACACCTGAAATCTATTTGAACACGGCTTCCGGAAGGATTGAGTTAAAGAAATAACAGCGACGAGCTTGGCAACGAACTGTAACTTGGGGTTTTAAACCTATAGCATTGTTAAAATGGGGATCCCTTATAAAAGGGGTCCCCATTTCACAATTCTGCATCTATCTAAGAATTACCCACCCTTACGGAAACATCCTGTTTATCAGCCTCGGAAATGCGATTGTTTCTCTGACGTGCTGTATCCCGCATATATAGGCAAGCAAGCGTTCCACGCCGAGCCCGAAGCCTGAATGAGGAAAGGAGCCATATCTCCTAAGATCGAGATACCATTCAAACTCCTTGCGGGGAAGATCCTCTTCCTCAATCTTCTTCTCGAGGTATTCCAGGTTAGAAACTCTTTCGCCGCCGCCAATAATCTCGCCATAACCCTCGGGGGCAAGAAGATCCACAGAGAGACTGAGTACGGCGTCATTTGGATCAGGTTCCATATAAAATGCCTTGATCGCGGCGGGGAACCTGTGAACGAAGAATGGCCTGTCAAATTCCTCGCTAAGAACGGTTTCATCGTTGCCGCCGAAGTCCCCTCCGAACTCAAAATCAATACCCTTTTCCTTTAATTTAATCACCGCGTCGGTATAAGAGATTCTTGGAAAAGGTGATTTAACCCGTTCCAACATACCTATATCCCTCTCGAGAACATCCTCCAGTAGATCTCTATATGTCTCAACAGTTTTTTCAATCACTTCTATAACAAAATCTTCCGCAAGCTGAATTATATCATCGAGATGCGCGAAGGCAACCTCCGGCTCGACCATCCAGAATTCTGTCAGGTGCCGGCGGGTTTTCGATTTCTCAGCCCTGAAAGTGGGGCCAAAGCAATAGACTTTTCTGAAAGCTGCCGCTGTTGCCTCGTTGTAAAGTTGCCCGCTCTGAGTAAGATATGCCCTGTCTCCAAAGTAGTCTGTCCCGAAAAGTGTTGTCGTACCTTCACAGGCATTGGGCGTAAAGATAGGAGTATCACAACATATAAACCCCCTGTTATCATAGAATTCCCTTATATACCGCATAACTCCCGCTCTGATTTTAAGAATCGCGTTCTGCCGGGAGCTGCGGAGCCAGAGATGCCTGTTATCCATAAGAAAGGGCATTCCATGTGATTTCGGAGTAATAGGATAACGGTCGGCGATTTGAATCACTTTTAAATCAGTAACACCAAGTTCGTATCCCCCGGGAGCCCGCTTATCTTCTTTCACTATTCCGGTTACTTCAAAAGATGATTCCTGGGTGAGCGAAGACGCAGACGCGAATATTCCCTCGCCCACTGATGACTTCTCAATTACACACTGAATATTCCCGGTCCCATCCCGTAGAAGAACAAAAATTATTTTTCCGCTGGAACGTATATTATACACCCAACCCTTTAACAACACACTCTGATCGACAAAATCACCTATCCTGGAAACTTCGGCTGGTTGCATTTTTCCCTCCACTTCATGGCAAAACTCTTTTTCATACCACTTTTACCGGCTATGAACTTTGAACTGAAGTTCATCAGCTCCAATAGTCAACATGTAAGGCCGCACACAGATCAGCCCCTGCACTATTCTATTTACCATTTCAATTTAAAGATGTAAACAGTGAAATAACAATAAGCACTAATTAACCGCTATTCTGCCTCCCACGGCATGATTATTGCCGAAAATGTCACGAGATAACGCACATTAGCCGACATTTACTATGGAGACGGAGAAAAGCAATTGAAAAAGACAGCTCCACAGAGAGGTGTAGTAAAATCCGGGTTTATTCTAACATTGTGTCTGGGATTATCTATTGCATTCTGCACACCCGCCAGAGGTAATGCAATTGACGAGATAACAAACACTAAAATAAAAAGTTATGCAAATAAGAATCTTAGTCTCGGGGCACCTATGCTGAATGTCAGTTCCAGACTTATCTACCGCGACGCGATTGAAACATTAAAAAACGGAAACTGGAAAGAAGGAAAAAGCAAACTTCTCCTGGCGCGGACCCTCTCGAGTGACTACGCTGCCCCTTCATACACATTGGCCCGTATTGAATTAATGCGTGCCCAACCCGATTTTATTATCTATTTTCTTGAAGGGATTAACAGACAAACTGTCTCCTTCTATAAAAGAAACCTGTTACTGATAAATATTGAAATCATGCTTATTATCGCGACGGGGATGACCCTGTTTATTTATCTTGTTCTTTTGCTGATTAAATACAGTTCAAAGCTCAACCACAAACCAGCGGAAATTTATTCCAGGAAGAATGTTTTGCCGCCAGCTAAATATATCGGTTTGGTAATCCTGGCGGGGCTGGCTATGATGCGTCTGGGACTTGCTATCTATGTTTTTCTCCTTATCATTATTGTTTGGAGCTTCACTTCAAAAAAAGAAAAGGCGCTGTTACTGACTCTTGTCATTCTTCTCTCTTTTTCTTCTTTCTTTATCGGAAAAACAAATAATCATACCCCCGGCATCGATGAATACAGCGTAACGAGACGGCTCTCTCTCATTAACGAAAAAGGGGCCGACAAAGAAACTATAGGTTTAATAGAAGAAATTGATTCTCCAGAATTTCAAGCTGAACGAAATTTTGCTCTCGGGACATTAATGTATAGAAAGGGAAATCTCGCGGCAGCAAAAGAATATCTTAAACGCTCTGTTTCAGAAAAGAATGATTTCGCTCCGGCATTTATCAACCTGAGCAATGTATATTTCAAGGAAAATGATCTTGACAAAGCCCTTGCCGGATACCGGAACGCTTCTTCTATGGACTCGACTAATGCCGTAGCACAATACAACATTGGCCAGACCTGTATCAAGCAAATGCGTTTCAGGCTTTCGGGTTCGGCGCTTACGAAGGCCGGCGAGTTTGGAATCGAAAAATACAAAAGAAATAATCCGGCTATTAGATTTGGAAATCATGAGGTTCTCGACTCTTGTTTTAGAAAATCTGATCTGCGGTCGATAGCTGCCCGTGAAGCCAGAACCCGAGAATCAATTCTTGTAGACGAGATCCTCAAAATCTGGATTCTACTGCCATTTAATTGTCTGTGGTTCCTGCTTCCAACAGGCATTCTTATTTCCAGCGTTATAAAACGCCTGCTTCCGGGAAACTGGAAAATATACAACTGTGACAATTGCAATAACCCGGTCTGTCCGGATTGCGTCGATAGTGACCGTGGGATCAATCTATGTAAAGATTGCAGCAATGTAATAAAGGGGCTTTCCAGTGTAAAGGTCACCGAGGCGCTTCTGAGACGCAAACGGCAGGAATCATTAAAGAGAACTGCAACGGTTGAATGGAGAAGAATGTTACTCTTTCCCGGAGGCACACATATCTATACTGAAAGAACATTTACCGGCGTATCAATGATATTTACCAGCTGCATCGCCATTCTTTTTCTGGTGTGGAACGGTTTCTACTTTAATGATCCGCGCTATGAGTTCACTTCTGTCTCACTTTGGAAGATAATAGCATCTTTAACCATATTTGCTCTTGGGATTATTTTCTCAGTCCGGGTTAGAAATCCGAAAAAAAATACAAATTATAATATTCTGCCGCAGGAAATGCATTTAGAACAAATGGAAGAAAATAAAAAGAGTAATAGTATCACAGACAACGAGTCCCCCGGGGTTCAATTCGTAGAAACCGCTGAAGGGAAAGACCCCTTTGGAGTTTTTATGGACACTCTGTAGAAAGGACTTATATATGGCATTTGAAGGAGACGTAAAAGATTTTGGGTTAAGTGAGATACTCCAACTGATTTCTGTACAGCAAAAATCCGGGATGCTCCTTGTTAAATGTGAAGAAAAAATGGCTATTTTCTTCCGTGAGGGAATGCTCATCTCCACACGGGACCGCAGAGACCGGACAAGAGATCCACTCAAAGACTACCTTCTTCGGTACGGCTTCTTAAGCAGAAGTGAAATGAACAGCCTACAGCAGATCCAGGCCGAAACAAAACTTGATCTGACGGAAATAATGCTATCTGAAAAATACTTTTCAGAGGATGAACTAAAAACAATTTTTGTAGATCAAATATACGAAACAATTCAGGAGGTTCTGAACTGGCCCAGAAGTCATTACAAGTTTATCTCGGGAAACAAGCTCTTACAAGGCGTTAAAAGTTTTTCCGACATCAGGATTGACGCTGTTCTGATGGAAAGCATGCGTAGAATCGATGAATTTCCAGAGCTTAAGAATAGATTTCCGTCTTCGGAAATGACATTCAAAAATATTGCCCACGTGGACGACAAACGGCCGGAGCTTACAAGAAATGAGGATTTCATTTACGAATTGCTTGAAAAAGAAATGAAATTTTCCAGATTGATTTCAAAGGGAAAAATGGCTCGTTTCAGCATTTATGAAGCGCTGAAAAGTCTTTCTGAGAAAGAATTACTGCAGATCACACAAAAATCAACGCCCGAAATTGAGGCAACCCCCCCCGAAGAAAAAAAAGAAACTCATTACGAAAAACGATTTTTACCTGCGACTATAACCATATTGATATTGCTGGCCTGCTTCTTTATCGGAGAATTCGCTGTCCCTTCCTTACTTCTCCCGGGATGGTCTCTGCTCAGCAACCAAACCAGGGCCAATACAAGCACCGCGGCAACAACTGACACTTACCTTAACGGTAACCTTGATGAAATCAAAACACGACAGCTGGAGAAAAAAATCCGGTCAGCTCTCAGCGAATATATGGCGGAAAGAGCATCTTATCCATTAACATTGGAGATTCTTTCCATAAGAGGCTTTATCTCCGAAGATATCTGCACGAGAGCAAATCAGGCGGGATTCAACTACAGCCTGGATAAAGACACGAAGTCCTATCTTTTTAAGAGAAAGTAATCTGTCTTGTTGTCCCAACCATTTCTCCGCGCGAATCTTTTAAAAATATTTCTTTATCAAGGGGGTCAACACAGAGACCCCATTGATAAATCTTCCTTTTAAATCTTCAATCCAGAACAAAGTTCCGGACGACAGTTTGTTTTTCAAACTGAAAATATTATCAATAATGTATACACCTTCACGACGAAGAACAAAGGGGTTAATTTCTGAATTTGAAAATGGCGGGCACATTGAAAATGCGACCCGGTACCCTGCTCTGCGCGTTTCATCACGTACTCTGCTGTTCACTCTGCCGAAAGGATAAGAAAAACTTTTTATCTCTTCGTGAAGCTCTTCACTTAGCCTCTGCCTTGAAAGGATTAATTCATCCCTTAGTTCCTCCGGATTCAATCTTTTTAAATCCCTGTGAGACATTGAATGTGACCCAAAGCTGAATCCCATCTTAGAAAGCCCTTTTATCTCATCCCAATCTAAATGCTTGAATCTGCGCCACGGAAGATTTAACTCCCAATAGTTATACTTCCCTATGTATGAGGTAACAAGAAAAATCAGAGCGCCAATACCCCGCTTCTTGAGAGCAGGCGCGACGTTAAACAGAAATTCCCGGTAACCATCATCAAAAGTAAGGAGTATTTCCTTCTTGTTTCCAGAACGTCTACCTTCAATTACCGCTATGAATTCGTCCTCATTTATAAAATTGAATCCCAGATCGACAAGGTGGTCAATCTGGGAAATAAACCTGCCGGGAGGAATCCATGTCCCTCCAAATTCGAAACCCGTAACTTTATGATAAGCGAGAACACGGGGAGAATTATCAGGCAGAGTTCCCCATTTAATTTTCCAGAAGAAATATGAAAGAAAAACAGAAAATAGTATAACGGAAAGTATTAAAAGAAGAAGGGACAACCTTTCTCCTAACCGGTATGACCAAAACCACCATCACCACGTTTGGTGTCGTCAAGCTGATCCAGTTCCACAAGACAGGCATCGGGTAATTTACAAATAACAAACTGGGCTATCCTATCCCCCCTTCGGACAACAAATTCCTCGGAACCAAAATTATACAGAATAACCCCGACTTCTCCCCTGTAATCGCTATCGATAGTCCCGGGGCTGTTCAAAACACCTATCCTGTTATTAAGCGCCAAACCACTCCTTGGCCTCACCTGCACTTCATGCCCGCAAGGAACAGCCAGCTTAAACCCGGACGGAATTATCTTAACATCGCCCGGTTTAATTACGACACTTTCATCACACGCGGCAAATATATCATAACCAGCCGAACCTTCAGTAGCACGGCGGGGAGCGGGGAGTTCACTGTGATGAGGAAAATAACAAATACCAACCTCTGCTAGTGAATTGGAGATGATTTGTTTTTCTTGCAATTTCATCCCTTCACAAACAGCCTGATGGAAACAGCCCCCAAATATTGAATTTTCTGCAAAAGGAGATTATATAAATCCAGCGCGCGACAGAAATAAACACTTAATATGTATTCCCTCAAGTAATATTTGTTCTGTTCGCCGAAAAATACTACAAAAGAACTTTCCGACTTAGCCTGATCTTTCCCTGATCATCAATACCAATAATCTTGACTTCTAATTCATCTCCGACATTGAGCACATCTTCTACTTTATCAATACGTTTGTTCGCGATCTCTGAAATATGGAGCAATCCATCTTTACCGGGAAGAATCTCAACAAACGCTCCAAACTTAACGACACTCTTTACAATTCCTTTGTAAACCTTGTTAAGTTCCGGTTCCTCTATTATCGCCTCAACCATTCTAAGAGCTTTGTCGCCAGCTTCCTTATCCACAGCCGCGATCTGGACAGTTCCATTGTCATCAATATCTATCTTGGCGCCGGATTCTTCCTGGATATGTCTGATTACTTTCCCTCCAGGGCCGATAATTTCCCGAATTTTATCAACCGGAATCACTATCTGAACAATCTTTGGAGCATTGGGAGAAATCTCAGCTCGAGGTTCGTGGATTGTCTTCAACATTGTTTCAAGAATATTAATTCTGGCTTTATGAGCTTTTTCAAGGGCTTCAGCCAGTACAGCACGTGATACACCGGATATCTTTGTATCCATCTGAAATGCCGTGATTCCATCTCTTGATCCAACAACTTTGAAATCCATATCTCCAAGGTGATCTTCCAGCCCGAGAATATCGGTAAGGATAGCATAATCATCGCCTTCCAGAACAAGTCCCATAGCAATGCCGGCAAGAGGCTTTGTAATGGGAACCCCGGCATCCATAAGAGCCAGTGTACTTCCACAAACGGTTGCCATTGAGCTAGAACCATTCGATTCCATAATATCGGAAACTACCCTAATCGTATAAGGAAAATCTTCTTCGGCTGGAATAACCGGTCTAATGGAACGTTCCGCCAGTACACCGTGACCAATCTCACGCCGGCCGGGTCCACGGAAGAATCCAACTTCACCAACACTGTAAGGAGGAAAATTGTAATGTAGAAGGAATTTTTTCCATGATTCGCCCCTTAGAGCGTCAATTCGCTGTTCATCCTGAGAGGTACCCAACGTTACAACAACAAGACTCTGGGTTTCTCCTCTGGTGAAAAGAGCGCTTCCATGAGTCTGGGGCATTATACCAACTTCGCATATAATATCTCTTATGTCGTCAAAGCCTCTTCCATCAACACGCACTTTGTCTTTAATAATTAACTCTCTAACAATCTCCCGCTCAATCTCGTGAAGTACGCCGCCAATTTCTTTTCCGGAATCCGGATACTCTTCGGAGTATTTTTCTACAGCTTCTCTGGTCAACTGGGAGAGAGCACGTTGCCTGTTAAGTTTGCCTTTAATATTACTTCTTTTACTAACCTCTTCAGTATAATCAGTTCTTAATTTCTCCAGAAGTTCGTTGTCACGTTTCGGTTCGGGTACCTCTCTCTTTTGCGGTATCTCGCATGCTTCGAGGAATTCACGCTGGAAAGCATTGAACTTCTTAATCCC
>DAOWMJ010000177.1 GCA_030643145.1 Candidatus Latescibacterota bacterium
ATCCAAAAGGGAATCCTTCCCAAACGGGACCGAATCTTTGATAGTTCAATATAAAACCAAGCGGCCATCCCCCTATGAAGAGACAGCTCAAGGCGATTCGCGTCATTCGAATAGTATACCCGATTTCTTCTCCGGACAACAATATCGATAGAGCCCCTACAAGGGTTTCGCTCATAAAGAAAAAAGCGCAGAACATAAATAAAATATGCAGCCCAAGCACAGGAGCTGAAATGTTCCCTTTGTACTTCACAAGATAAAAGCCTTCATCGGCAGGCATTCTCAGTATTCTCTTTCCCTCCCGGTGAAGCGTAAAAAAGTATTTCAGTTTCTCCCCTTTATTCAAAGAGGGTAAACTGGCCTCCCATAATCCAGAATTTCCTTCCCCTATTTTGACACTTTTTCTCACATTATCCCTCAAACAAATATAGACAAGATCCACGGAGACAATATCAGAAGACTCCACATTAATCCCAACAACCGGACTACCCCCTCCTACCTGCTCAAAAACCGTAGAATGTTCAACCCTGAGCCCCTCTTTTTCCAGCTTTATATGCTCCGAATTGTTTGTTGACAGCCTTCTGGCAACAAAGAAAATAACCAATGTCAACACAATACCGAGAATAATCCTTTTTCTCAACTTTATCTTCCTTTCTTCAACCTGAAGATCATAATATTCCATAATTGCTCTGAACGCAAGTGTCCCATTATATTTGACTGGATGAATCACTTTACATATTCTCTAATAAGCCAATAGAATCTTTGTGGATTTGGATTCCGGAATAATTAATATGTCAAATATATGCAAACTTGAAAAAGAAATTGAAATAGACAACGGGAGCGCTCCTCCCATTCAGGCGGATATCAGGACAGATCGCCCGGCTGAAAAACTCCCGGTAATCATCTTGTGCCATGGATTCCTAGGATATAAAAGATGGGGATGGTTCCCTTTTGTTTCCCGCCGGATTGCAGCCAGAGGATTCCATACACTGACGATCAGTTTTTCAATGAACGGAATAGATGAAAAAACCGGCAGGATAACCAAAACGGACGAATTCGCACGCAATACTGTTACAAGAGAAATTCGGGATATGGAGGTTATACTTTCCTTTATCAGGAATGACCGCCTTCCCCTTACGATAAGCCGGAAAAATTGGGGGCTTTTCGGCCACAGCCGCGGCGGCTCTGTCTGCACTCTGACGGCGCCCCGATTTGAAGAAGTTAAATCCCTGGTCACGTGGTCCGCGCCTTCATATCTGGACCGCTATACTGAAAGACGCAAAAAGGAGTGGGCAAAAACCGGTAAACTTCTTTTTCAAGACAGCAGAGCGGATTCTCCACTCTGTCTTAACTATTCCTATTACAGAGATATTGACTCAAACCGCGAAAAGTATGATCTTCCCACTCAGGCGGCAAAACTAAAAATACCGCACCTTATAATTCAAGGCGAACGGGATGCCGCCGTCACCTTAAAGGAAGCTGAAAGATTTATTAAATTTCCAGGAGGGGGCAAAATGAAATTCGATATCATAAGGGAATGCGGGCATACTTTTGGCGTCAATCATCCTATGACCGCCCCTACAAGAGAACTGCTATCAGCTCTCAAGAAAACTGAAGAATGGTTCATTAAAACCGTGCCGGAATGAAAGGTTGATTTATGAAAAAAAGATTGATCATTATACTGGTCATCGCGATATCAACTATAGTAATACTTTTTCTGTTAAAGGAAGTTATTTCCAAACAGATATACATGAGACAAGTGAACGAATTGGCGGAAAAAGTTCCAACAGATGATCCCACAAATTATCGTGAAGATCTCCATTATACGATGGAAAAATTCTGGGCATGCCACAAACAAGAGATCATTTCACAAAATGATCTTAATGAAGTTATGGATCGCGTAAAAGCTCTTAACCGAAAAGAAGCCGTCAGCGGAGTTGAAATTTTTAATTTTATTAATTATGTAAGTGATATATATACAACAGCGACAATCAAATTTAATCTGGAATCATCCTCCAAATAGCAACTAAGACATCTAAAGGTTAAACTCAATCATCGATTAAAAAAATATTTTCAGCTATCAGATTTTGTACCTCGCGGAAAACTCACGCTCTACATCCCGAAAATTTGCAAACGGAATATGTTCAATCTTTTTATCCTCACAATAACTGAGAAGATCCGCTTTCGCGAAAACCATATCTGAATATTTTGCAGGACAGCGGTCACTGTACCCGTTTCCCACATAAACGACAAGGAATCCATCTTCACGAAGGTTTTCCACATGCTTTCTCTTGCAATTCCCGCACATTTCGCAATTCATAGAATTATAATAAGGAAATTCAACCCCTCTTATTTCTCCATTGTCATGTACCAAATGATTGGCTTTAAATCCGATAAATCCCAAGCCGAATTTCATAAGTAAATAATCTATATAATAATCCAATCCATCACTTAGAATCTCTATCTCATACTTTTGTGTATTACAAAAATCAACAAAATCAGTAAAGTAAGGATCAAAAAGTTCTTTTTCGATAAAAGAATCAAGCCCTTTGGTATCCGCTTCAAGCATTGCTATTTCTTCAGTTAAACACTCCCGGGAGCTGATAAGCCCTATTTTCCACTCATTCAGGAGTCTTTTCCACCTTTCTTTATCAGACACATACTCCCCGAAAAATTCATGCCCTATATCCCTTCGCGCGATCGTTCCGTCAAAATCACAGATTATCGCAATTTTTCTCCTCACTTATCCTCCCCTTCATTAATCTCCTCATCCACTCCACCAATTTCGGACTTTTCTTTAACATATTTGAACATCTCGGCAAGAGAATTCGTGTTTCTAAACATCTCCATTATCATCTGGAACTCTTCATCTTCCGGAAGTCCGGCGATATAAGCGCCTTCGGTACCCATTACTTTACGAAACACCTCTCTCTTAATTCCAGCCTTCACAAAATCTACATTTTCCTCCGTCCAATCCTCATTGGAGAGCTCAACCTTCCTGGTCTCTATAAACTCCTTAAATTCTGATAGAACGGCTGAATCAACCTCAAAGTCATCCTTCACATCGTGATATGCCGTATAATGAACCGCGAAGGGAAAGAAAACACCCCTAATTATGAGTTCGCGTTGCAAATCAGTAGCGTCGGGCAATTCAATTTTCCAGTCGGGGGTTATTCCTCCACCGCCATAAACAACTCTTTCCGCGTTTGTATAATATTTCTCTCGTATCTGCCCCTCTTCTATTTCTACAATCGCCTCTCCGTCCCTGTTCCTCATTTTGTGTATACATCTGCCGCTCGGTGTGAAATAGTGTTGAGTCGTAAGTTTAAGGGCAGCGGCATCTCCAACGGGAAAAACACTCTGTACGGAACCCTTGCCAAAGGTCGTCTGCCCGACAATAATGGCTCTGTCCCAATCCTGAAGCGCTCCGGCAACAATCTCTGACGCAGAAGCACTCGCCCCGTTTACCATGACAACTATTGAAAAAGAACCATGCAGGTCATCTATTCCTGCTTTATATTCCATATTATTTTCTTTCAATCTACTCTTAGTAGAGACAATCATCCGCCCCTTCTCAAGAAAGAGATCAGATACCGAACGCGCCGCTTCCAGGAGCCCCCCTGGATTTGAGCGAAGATCCAGAATAATCCCTTTAACATTCTTCTTTTCAAAATCATTTAGTATGCCCTTGAGGGTATGCGTTGTTTTCTGGGCAAATCTTGATATTCTGATATAGCCAATATCGTCAACAATAGTAGAATAGTTAATACTCGGGACCTTGATTATTTCCCTTGTTATTGTAAACGGCAACGAATCGGGCAAGCCCTCCCGTGCAATCGTAATATTAACCTTAGTGCCTGGATCTCCACGCAGCTTAGAGACGGCATCGTTCGATGTCCAATCCTTTGTAGATTCACCTTCTATTTGAACAATTCTGTCACCACCCTGAATACCCAACCTGAAGGCCGGGGTTCCTTCTATGGGAGAAATTACCGTTGGAAATTTATCTCTAATAGAAATAGTTATCCCCAATCCGCCGAATTTGCCCTTGGTATGAATCATAAGATTTTGATAATCAAGTTCATCGAGATAAATTGAATGCGGATCCAGTTCATCAAGCATACCGTCAATAGCAGCATCGATAAGCTCGCTAAAATCCTTTTCCTCAATATAATAATCCTGAATCTTTACAAGAACCTCCTGAAAACGTTCCAGATCCTTGAACGCTTCGTCCTTTTCCTTCTGAGTCCATTCCCCACCACGAACAAGGAACGCGCCAGCTATAACAACAACCAGTATAAAAGACAAAAGAAACAGTTTTTTCCAACTCAAAATAAACCTCCAAAATTCAATGCGGGAAATTTGATGTAGAAACCGGCAAAATATTTAATGATATTAAAATTTAACAAATTTAAAACTCCTCCGGATAAAGCAAGTTATAAATATCTACTTGCCCAAATATACTAATATCC
>DAOWMJ010000151.1 GCA_030643145.1 Candidatus Latescibacterota bacterium
GGCGAGTCCAATGCCCACTGTCAATAATGGCGCTATTGCGTCTAATTCCTCTTCATATTCAGCGAAAACCCCTTCCTCAAACTCAACTTGGGCAAAGGGATCATGGATCGAAAAATCAATATCATGTTTTTCGGAAAGTATTTCTGTTAAGAAAGGAAGCCTCGCGCCGCCTCCGCTAAGTATAATTTTATCTATTTTATCCGCGTCTCCGGCAGCCTTTAGAAAAGCAATACTTCTCTCTATACCGAGCGACAGATCCGCTACTTTCTTACTGAATATCTCCTTTATCTTGTCCTCGTCCATTTCACCAAGTTCACCTTTGATGATCTGCTGCGCCCCTTCATAATCTAGTCCAAGTTCTTTTTGAAGATTCTCAATAAAATTGTTTGTCCCTATACTGATATCTCTGGTAAAGTGAGGACTGTTGTTCTGAATTATATTTATATTAGTTACATCACTCCCTATATTTACTAGTCCTATAACTTCATCTTTCTCTTCCTCTGAAGTGAGATAGTTTGCTTCATAACTGTTTTGGACGGCAAATGAATCTACGTCTATCACTGTAGGTTTTAACCCGGCATCCCGAATAAGCTCAGCATAGTCGTTCACCATATCCTTCTTTGCCGCTACGAGGAGAACTTCCATTTGATTCGCGCCGATATCTTCATTAAGTATTTGAAAATCGAGGCAGACATCGTCGATATCGAAAGGAACATGTTGTTCAGCCTCCCAGAATATAGCTTCGGCGGCGTCCTCTTTGGACATTTTATCCATAACAATCTTTTTTACTATGACCGCGCGGCCTGAGACTGCCGTCACAACTTCTTTCCCAGAAACACCCGCCTGTTCTATACATTCTATGATGCTCTCTATGACAAGATTTCTATCCATAATCTCATCCTCAACGATTGCCTCAGGAAGAAGCTTGGTAATTCCAAAATGAACAATCTTTGGAATCTTTTCTGAGCGGTCAACCTCTATTACTTTGATCATACTTGAACCGACATCGATACTTATTGTTGATGACTTTTTCTTAAATGGTAAAGAAATCATTCACACACCAGCCTTTTCATACAAGGAAACTGTGCTTCCCAAAACTGATTATTTTTAAAATTTATCTAACTGCTTTTTAATATTCGAATCTGTAATCAACGCAACATATGTGCCAAACAACTGAATTTCTCACATTCGTAACCTATTGCAATTATAGGGATTATTAAATGATATGCGGAGAGCTTCTGTTCGATTTCATCGAATTGCAAGATTTTTATGCAAATTGACAAATTACTGGAACTGGAGAAAATACCACTTCAGGAGAAAGTCTCCAAGGAAGAGACACACTATGCCGGCGGGCGCGAGAAAGGATCCGAAGGGTACCGCTGTCTGATTTGTCCCACCCTTCCGAAGCAAAAATACTCCATAAATTGCTCCGAAGAAAGAAGCCATAAGTATCACCGGTAAAACAAGTTTTATTCCCAAAAATGCCCCTATCATCGCCATCAGTTTTACATCCCCCCCACCCATACCATCTACTTTCCTGAACCCTTTGTAAACAACACCCGTTAAATAAAGACTTCCACCTCCGACAAACGCACCGGTTATCGAGCAGATGATACCAATCCGGTTTCCGACAACGGCCCACAGAATTCCAATTATGATAAAGGGCAAGCTGATGATATTCGGGATTATCTTGTGATCCCAGTCAATAATTGTAACCGCAAGAAGTGACATTATGAACGGATAGACAACTAAAAAATCAATACTCAATCCCAAACGATACAGACAAAGCGAGGCGAGAATACCACCAAGGAATTCAATAACCGGATACCTGACAGCTATTTTCTTTCTGCATCCCTTGCACCTTCCACCAAGAAAGATATAACTGAAAAGAGGAATATTTTCATACCACCTGATCACTCGATCGCAGTTGGGACACGAAGATCGCGGCCTTACAATAGATTTCCCTCTCGGCACCCTGTATATTACAACATTAAGAAAACTGCCGGCAGCCAGTCCCGCGATAAAACCCGGTATTAGTAATATAATGTTTATATTCAATGTTTCTCTTTCTCAGAAAGTTCCTTTTCAAGCTTTTCAATATAGCCTTCAGCAAGATCGGCCATAAAGGGATCATCAGAACTATCGGCCAGACTCTTCCACATCTCAATACTTGCTTTGATATCTCCTCCCTTTGCGGCAGCGCTCGCAGCGAAACGGGTCGCGCGCGCGTTGGCTCCGGGTATTGTTGAGGCAAGCTTGAAATACCGCTCCGACTCCTTATAATCACTTCCGTCAAGATAATAGAGAAAGCCCGCTTCAAAAGCCAACCGCCAGTTAAGCGGATTATTTTCTATTCCCTTCTTGAGAATTTCTATCCCTTCTTTTAACTCACCAAGATCTTGAGCCAGAATAATCGCGCTTAGCTGATAGGCAAAAATAAACTGTGGATCAAGATCGGTTATTACATCGGAGAGATGCTGAAAGAGGCTCAGGCTGTTCTCCCCCAATCTATATCCACCGTAGTATTGAACCGTCTTAAACCAGAGGATATCTGAAACAATATTCCTGTAGCCGAACGATACTATTTTAAAGGCATCACTTGAAGGAAGATACATTATTTCTTTCTTTCTCTTATTATCACTGATCCCCTCCACGCTCTTCGAAACACCAACAAGCAGGCCGGCAGCTATGAATATTAACAAAATATTAGTAAGCTTTCTTTTCATCTCTTATCTACACAAACTCTTTCTTGCTGAAAACAAGATAAGAAAAATATATAATAACTGAGGAATAAATCGCTGCATAGACCGTTGTAAGAAGAATATCTGAATATTGAAACGCTATTCCGTGTACCGCTTCATGGCGGAGATTAAAAAGTTTTAGGTTTGGCAAAATGTAATAGAAGAGATCTATGATAATTTTCATTGTCCCTGAGCCGAATTTTTCAGCGAAAACGCGCAAATCACTACTTAAGCTTCCCGCGGCAAAAAGACATATTGTGAAGAAAAAGGTCAGAATAGGGGTTGTAAAGGTGCTGAAGAAAAGTACGACCGAACAAATAACAGCCATTTCAATAAAAGAAAGAAAGAGAGCGGCCAGTATTCCCTCTGTTATACTACCGCCGCCGATCACAATCACAACACCCATCACAACTGACATAGCCACCACCATGAGTATCAGCGCAGTCATAATACCAAAGAACTTTCCGAGCAGGTATTGAAGCCGTGAGACAGGTCTTGTAAGAACCATATAAATAGCTTTTTTATCAACCTCTTTGTTAACAAGGGTGCTTCCCGCTATAACAGCGGTCATGACACCGAAAAATGAAATAAAAGCCAGCCCGACATCCGTTATTATTTTGTCCTTTGCGGCCCCCACTGAAAGAGGAGACAGAATATATGTACTGACAATCAGGATCACTCCGAAAATAAGGACTATATACAGCAGTTTGCCCCTGATCGATTCCCGGAATGTATTCAAGGCAATATTTTTTATCCTTGCCATATTTTCTCCTTCACTTCTTTCTCCGGTCGCTTAAACTGAAGTTTCAACCCGCGATAATTCTCCGGTAATACTCTTTTTATTTCTATTCTCCCCCGCGGCAACCTCACTTACAAATACCTCTTCAAGGGATGGCTGAACACCCGCGACCCTCATAACTTCAGCGCCATTATTTAATAAATACTGAATCACACTGCGTACATATTCCTGTCTTTTTACGACAATAAGCATTTCATCTCCGGATCTCTTTACCGAATCCGTAAATTGATTGATCTCCCCGGTCATACTCTCAGGATAACCCCGCGCTGTTACCTCCACCTTCCCTTTCCCCATTATAAACAATTCATCGAGTCCCACATTTTTTATTATCACCCCTTCACGAATAATAGATGCCCTGTCACAGAGTGCCTCCATATCTGAAAGGATATGTGAAGAGAAGAAAATTGTTTTTCCGCGACCTTTAAGCTCCAGGAGAAAATCTCTTACCATCTTTCTCCCGAGCGGATCAAGCCCGGAGAAAGGCTCATCCAGTATCAACAAATCGGGGTCATGAATAACAGCCTGAGCCAGCCCGGCGCGCTGTATCATTCCCTTCGAGAATGTGCTCAATCTCTTTTTTTTATGCCTGGCAAGACCAACCCTATCTATCATGCTCTCCATTCGCACTTTAAGCTTTTTACCCTTCATTCCGCTCATTTTTCCACAAAATACAAGAAATTCTTCAAGTGTAAGATGAGGATAAAAGAAGGGATTCTCGGGCAAAAACCCGATCATACTCCTCGTTTGGCGTTCACTGACCGAATTGCCGAGAATCGTAATCTTTCCTGAATCAGGCCTTATAAGCCCTACTATAATCTTTATTGTTGTTGTTTTCCCCGCGCCGTTAGGTCCCAGAAATCCGAGAATCTCCCCTTCCCCCGCAAAGAATGAAAGATCACGAAGCACCTCTTCTTTTCTGAATGAAATATTATTTCTATAAGACTTTCTGATATTTTCCACATTTAGAATATCCATAAATATTAACCGCCTGTATATTTTTTACCCTTATTCTGCCGTATTCATAATAATTTTGTGTGCGGAAAGAAGCCTACCGCAAAAAATCTTTCCATCCACTATAGAATAACTGGCAATTTTCCCGTTAGTTAACCGGCATTTCATTCACAATTCCTATATTATTGCAGAAATCATGCCACCCGCAACCCCACAAAAACAAAAAACGGGCGGCCCGTGTAAGCCGCCCGCGAAAAAACTTAAATTTAAGCTTTCTTCTTACTGACCACTTGACAGTGTGATCATCACATTACTGTTTTCATCTGCACCTGTGATATTATAACCAACATTTACACCGTTTATCACGATTGCGTTATAACCAATTTCCCCTGGATTCGCGGCAGCTCCGCCCCATACGGCCGGCTCTGAGGCAATCTTGGTAAATGAATTCTCAAGAAGCACTGCACCTGGAAGCAGATCCTGGATTACGTCTCCATTAGCAAGAGCATCGGCCGCGGCGGCAGCATAAACTCCACTGTTCTGAACAGCAAAATCCTCAGCGGCAAGCTGCAATGTGTGGCAGTTTGATTTGCATGAAGCCTCTTTTGCTCTCGACTGCATGTTGATGAAGTTAGGAATCGCGATCGCGGCCAGAATACCAATAATCACAACAACGATCATCAGCTCTATCAGGGTAAAACCCTTGTTATTCATCCTGCACCTCCTTAAGGCACTTACTTTCAAAGCAAAACTGCTTTGAAGGTTTTAATTATACGGCTGTTTTTAA
>DAOWMJ010000155.1 GCA_030643145.1 Candidatus Latescibacterota bacterium
AGTATTGTGCCCTCAACGCTGAATTCGGTTGTTTTACCCTCAACAGCAAGTTTTGTAACATCTATTGATCCCCGCCTGGATTCTGTCAAACCGAGAAAAAAATATTTTGTTCTGGGCATATAATCCCTAATAAGCTGAGAGACTTTTTCCTTGTAAGCGTTTGGATAGAGGTGAAAAAAGAATTGGGTAAGAGTGTCCGGGGAGTTGTTTGTGTATATGATCTTTTCTTTGCCCGTGAGTGTGTGATTGTCGGTATCAAGGCTGACATGAATCTCGCAATCAACTTCCTGCTGCCAGTAAAGCTGTTCTATGTCGGGATAATATTCCCCTTCCCGGCCTGAACTGGAGGAAGGGTTTATGGTTAGAAGAATAAATAGCAGAAGCGGGAAAAAGACATTTAATATAGCTGGTCGAAAATTTTTCACATTAATTCCTTCCAAACAAGTTTTCTGGGCCAGAGCGTATCGTATGAATGTTATCTAACAGTTATATACCACCAAGTTATAACAGCTTTTTAAATATAATCAAGTATGTTAAGAGAATGTTAGAAATTTTTGTTGTTTCTCTGAAGGAATCGCTGGTAGAATGGGATTTCTAAATTGGAAAGTATAGAAAAGAAACAAAAAGGGAAAGGGGTCGTATATAGTTAACAGTGAAGAGTGCTATTTTGACAACGAAAAGGAGGGAAGTATGAATAGAACCGGAAAAACAACCTTTTTCATAGTGCTGTTTCTCGCGGCGGCTGTTTTTATGCAGCCTCTTGCGGAGGGCAGTAAGCTGGAGGAAAAGGTAGAAAAGTTTGAACTTGAAAACGGAATGAAATTCCTTGTTGTGCAGCGCGATGAAGCTCCTGTTATGTTCGGCGCAATCGTGATGGATGTCGGTTCGGCAAATGAAAGGACTAACATTACAGGAATTTCTCATCTGTTGGAACACATGATGTTCAAAGGCACGAAGATGCTCGGCACAAAGAACTATGAAGCGGAGATCCCATATATCGAAAAGACAGATTTTCTTGGCGAAAGAAGTATTGAACTCAGAAAAGAGATGGGGGAATGGCGTTTTGAGATATTCGAGGATTTCAGCAAGGATGTAATATCCGGATTCTCCGTTGAAGAAACGAGTGAAATGGGAACGGATAAATCGAGCCAGAACATACTGCTTGTAAAGAAAATCCGCGCTATGGAGACCTTGCCCGACAGCATTATCGAAAAAGATTATTTACTCGAGGATGACGGGACAGATTATCTGGAAATGTATCTGGAGTATAGAACGGCGTGGGCCGGAGTGTATAGTCTTCTTACGGAGCAGAGGAAGAAGTATATTGTAAACAATGAACTGTGGGAGTTGTATCAGAACAATGGAGCGCGGTTTCTCAATGCCGGAACTTCCTATGATTTTACTCTCTATTTCGCCTATCTGCCCGCAAACAGGCTGGAGCTCTGGATGGTCGCGGAATCCGACCGTATGGACACCCCGGTATTCAGAGAGTTCTGGACCGAACGCGATGTTGTTATGGAGGAAAGAAGGCTGGGAGAAAATGATCCCGATGATGTCCTTACGGAGAGTTTCTACGCGGCCGCTTTTAAGGCTTGCCCGTATAAGTGGCCTATTGTTGGCTGGATGAGTGATATTCGTACTATTGACCGCAGGGAGCTTGCCCAATATCACGAAATGTACTATTCACCCAATAATGCCACAGCTGTAATCGTGGGTGATATCGAAGTTGAACAGGTAAAAAAGATGGCTGTGAAGTATTTTGAACCGATCCCGGCGCAGTCTCCGGTTGCTCCAATTGAAACAAGGGAACCTGAGCAGCAGGGCGAAATCAGGATCGAAATAGAACACAGCGCCAACCCGAAACTTATGATAGGTTACCACAAACCGAATTATCCGGACCCTGAGGGGCTCGCGTTTTCGATAATGATTGATATTCTTGGCGCCGGCAGGACATCGCGACTGTATAAATCGATCTATGAGGAACAGGAGCTGACAGCCGGTCCACCGAGAATATATACAGGTCCCTCAGAGCGGTATGATAATTTGTTGGTTATTAGCGCGGAACCTCGTCATCCTCATACTCTAAAGGAGGTTGAAGAGGCGATATACGTGGAACTTGAAAAAATAAAAGAAGAGCTTGTAACCGAAAGAGAAATAGAGAGGATCAAGAACAGTATAAATGCCAACATGGTTCGGTCAATAGGCTCTAATCTTGGGATAGCATTCCAGCTTCTTATGGGCGAGATATATTATGGAGACTACACCGAGATGTTCAGAATGATCGATAAAATGAAGATGGTAAAGGCGGAAGAAATTAGGGCCGCCGCGAAAAAATACCTGACAAAGAAAAATCGTGTTGTCGCCCACAGGGTTCAGGTCAAGGAGGAAGGGGAAGAATCCGGTGATGCGGAGCAGAATCTGATGAAGAAGTATCAACAGGATGTTATTAGGTTTATTAAATCTCTTCCCAAGCAGGAGCAGATGGAAATAGGAAAGAAATACGAGAGCATGAGATCCGAAAAAGAAATGATGGAATTCGGGAAGGAATTGTTTGAGAGAGCAAAAGCCGCGGGCTATATAAAAGAGAAAGGAGAATAGCAATGAAGAGCAAGATACTTGTATTACTCCTTGTGGGTTTGATGATTGTTTCATGCGGCAAACAACAGGCCGGCGTTAGTATCAAGAGACCACATCCCAAGAACCTGGAGTATCCGGATCTTAAAGTAGAGACGCCTGAATATTCGAAAATCAAACTTAGCAATGGTATAGAGGGGTTCTTCATAGAAGATCATGAGGTACCGGTCGTAAATGTCTCGATTCTTGTTAAGACTTATTATCCGAACAAAAGCAAGCTCGGATGTAACGAGATGGCGAGATGGGTTATGAGAAATGGCGGGACAAAGCAGTGGCCCCCGGATAAGCTTAACGACGAACTGGAGTTTTTAGCGACGCATATCAGTTTTTATGGGGGGGGTCTCAGCACAATAGCATCGCTCAACTGTCTTAAAAAGGACTTGCCTCATGTGCTGGGTATATACGCCGATCTTATAATGAATCCGGTTTTCCCCGATGATAAGATTGAGATGAAGCGCAAAACCATGCTCGAGGAGCTGCGGCGCGAGAATGACAAACCGATGAATATTGCCAGAAGAGAATATCGGAAGCTTATCTATAAAGGACATCCGTACGGATGGGACAGCACGGAGGAAACCTGCGGGAATATCTCCAGGGAAGACCTTGTAAAATTTCACGCGGAATATTTCCATCCCGGTAACACAATAATAGGGATATGCGGAGATGTAACAGAAGCTGAAATAACAGATCTTCTCAATAAGTATTTTTCCGGATGGGAAAAGACCGATGTTAAAATTGAGGATCTTCCCGCCGTTGAAATAGATGAAAGCGAGAATTACAACTACGTTTATAAAGGAGATATGAATCAGGCCTATATTATGATCGGACACCTGGGGATCAGGAAGGATAATCCGGACAAGTGCGCGATTAATATTATGAACTATATACTTGGCGGAGGTGCATTCGCGTCGTGGATTGCTGAAGAGGTAAGGGTTAAAAGGGGACTGGCCTATTCAACTGGTTCATCTTTCCGGCCCGGAGCCTTTGCGAAGGGTACATTCACCGCTTACGCTCAGACAAAATCAAGTGAGTACAGCCGGACGATCAATCTGATTTACGATCAAATAGAGCGTATGAAAACAGAAGGCCCGACGGAGGAAGAATTTAAAAAGGCGGTAGATTCATTTCTTAACAGTCATGTTTTCGACTATGAGTCGAAAGAAGATATTGTAAGAAGACTCGTTAGGCTGAAATTCGAGGGTCGGCCTCTTGATTCGCCGGAAAAGGATATGAAAAAGTACGCGGCTCTTACAATTGATGATATAATCAGGGTCGCGAAAAAGTATCTCCGGCCCGAGGATTTTACGGTTCTTGTTGTAGGAGACAAGGAACAGTTCGATAAACCCCTGAGCACATTTGGAGAGGTGAATGAAATAGAAATCGAGTAAGGCTATAACAGGGGATTTAATATCAGGGAGCGCTATCCGGCAAAGACGGCGCTCCTTTTTCATTCTGTGAGGAAGAGGTTAAGAGGAAAGAAAATTGGCTGATACGCCCCTCAGGATTTCTTTTTGTACATACTTGTTATTGGAAGCCGTATATCTTTCCCAAAAGCTCTTGACGTAACCTTTATACCCTGTGGAGCCTGACTGCGTTTGAATTCACTTAAGTCGATTTTCTTAACCATGGCTGTGGCTGTTTTTGGATCGAGCCCTTTATCGATAATTTCTTCAAGCCCCAAATTTTCTTCGACATAGAGTTCGATGATTCGGTCAAGGACAGCATAGGGGGGCAGCGAGTCCTGGTCAAGCTGGCCGGGGTGAAGTTCCGCGGAGGGTTTCCTGTGAATTATTGATTGAGGTATCAGTTGCCCGCCGGAAATACCGTTTTTGTATCTGCTCAGTGAGTATACTCTGGTTTTCGGAACATCTTTTAATACAGTGAATCCACCAGCCATATCACCATAGAGAGTGCAGTAGCCGACCGCGAGTTCGCTTTTATTCCCCGTGGCAAGAACAAGCCAGCCATATTTGTTTGATAAGGCCATAAGGATATTTCCCCTTATCCTGGTCTGGATATTTTCTTCAGTTGGAGTGATTCTTTTGGACTCCAGTATTGTGGGCATGTTCTCAATGTATGACCGGTAAATTGCTTTTATGGGAAAATCAAAAATCTGAATGCCGAGGGTTTCCGCCAGGAGATGGGCGTCACGCAGTGTTTCGTCAGAGGTAAAATCTGAAGGCATTGTAACGCAGACAACATTATCTTTTCCGAGGGCGTCAACAGCTATAACCGCTGTCAGGGTTGAATCTATACCTCCACTCAGGCCGAGCACAACTTTTTTAAATCCGTTTTTGAGTGTGTAGTCGCGGGTTCCGGTGACAAGAGCTTAGTAAAGCTCGTTGTCCGGGTCCAGGTGTTCGGCTATATGGGGTTTGATTTTTTTCAGGTGTTTCGGAGGGGAGATCTTCGGCAGAGTTATTGACTCAAGAGCGATTTTTGAGTTGGAGACCGAAGTGG
>DAOWMJ010000254.1 GCA_030643145.1 Candidatus Latescibacterota bacterium
CATTTTTTCAATTTCATAGACAACACTATAGGGTGATATATTCCCCGCGTATACCTCTTTCATTCTTTCATCCATCAATTCTCTCACTCTGGGACTTCTTCTTATTTTTCTTTCAAGGCGGTCAAGCAGGGCATTCCTTACACGTGAAAAGAGTATCTGTCTGTTCTTATTTTCCATAAGGTTGTTTACGATAAGAAAATCTCTGTGTTCATGAATAGCCCTCTTTAATTCATCCACACCCTCATTCTTCAAACCGCAAGTCAATATCACTCTGGGTGACCATTCGTTCCCGGAATTTTCCTTCAGCTTCAAGGCAGCTTGGATCTCTCTCGCCGCCATCTCAGCATCCTGATGATCGGATTTATTCATTACAAAAATATCCCCTATTTCCATAAGGCCGGCTTTCATCGCCTGAATTGCGTCACCCGATTCAGGTACAAGAATTACCACAACCGTATGAGTCTTGTCGGCAATTTCAAGTTCGGACTGCCCAACACCAACTGTTTCAATAAACACTATATCTTTACCGTACGCGTCCATTATATCTACCGCTTCATCCGTACAGTTTGAGATTCCGCCGAGACTCCCCCTGCTCGCGAGACTTCTTACAAATACTCCAGGATCGTTGGAGAATTCCTGCATTCTTATTCTGTCGCCGAGAAGAGCGCCTCCACTGAAAGGGCTCGTTGGATCAACAAGTATAATTCCAACACTGTCGTCATCTTCTCTGAAATATGATGTTAATCTGGAAACTATTGTGCTTTTACCCGCCCCAGGCGGCCCTGTGAATCCAACCCTGTATACACCCCTGATAGCGGGGAAAATATAGTTTACTACCTTTTCCGCGTCCTTGCCTCCGTCTTCAATAATAGAAAGAAGCCGCCCAGCGGCGGCGCTTTTCCCTTCACGAAAAGCGGTAAAAACTGAATCTATTGTTCTTGTTCGAGCCATTTTTGCTTAAAACTCTATACCCTTCCTCGACTTAATTCCCCTTTGATAATGATGCTTAATTTCCTTCATCTCGGTAACGGTATCAGCCCGGTCAATAATCCTCTGATCAGCATACCGTCCTGTGAGAATAAGTTCGAGTCGATCAGGCTTGTTATCTATGAATTCGATAACCTCCTCCGCAGAGATAAGCCCGAACGATACCGCGACATTGATTTCATCCAGTATCAACATATCAATGTTTTCTTCCTTATACAATTCGTTCGCTCTCACCCATCCTCCCCTTGCAAGATCCACATCGACCTTTTCCGGGTTTTCAGGATCAACAAATTCATCACGACCATGCTGTTCAATAAGCAAACCCTCCAATTTCCCGCTGGTGATAATTTCACCATAAAGACGCCCCTTCATAAACTGAATCATAACAACATGCCACCCATGTCCAATGGCCCTTAATGCCGCGCCCAGCGAGGCTGTTGTTTTGCCCTTTCCGTTCCCCGTATAGATCTGAACTGTCCCTTTATTAATTATCTTCCTCTTCTCCGGCACGTACAAGCGCTATGCTGAAAGTAGCGCCCTTTCCCATTGAACTGGTTACCGAAATATCCCCCCCATGATCCTTGATTATCTTGTGGGCAAAGGCAAGCCCCAACCCTGAGCCCTTTTCCTTGGTCGTATAAAATGGGGAAAATATCTTTGATAGCCGATCACTTTGAATCCCTTCTCCATCATCTTTAACCTCCACAAATATTTTCTTCCCTTCCTGCCATGTGCTGATTTGTACGTTTCCTTTTTCATCCACAGCTTCGATTGAATTCTGAATAATGTTAAGCATGACTTCGTGTATTTTTACTTCATCGAATTTGCATTTTGAAATATCAGGATCGAGATTCTTCTTAAGGTTTATCTTCCTTTCTTCGATATCGGAACTTAATAACTGGCAGGTGTCATAAATAACCTGGTTAATATCTCCTTCTTCCAGCTTTACTTGATCAACACTTGACTGAAGATTAGTAAGATATTTTTCGAGCCTCAGCGATTCCTTCATTATAACTTCCACTTTTTCCCTGTCTCTGTCAGTAAGATCATTTGATTTCCAGAGATTTCTCGCAAAGCCCCCTACCGAGACAAGAGGGTTTTTAATCTCGTGAAGAACAGAAGATGTCATCTCTCCTGAAATAGCAAGCCTCTCAGCTTTCATCATACGTTCATTATTTGATTTCAATATTCTATATGAGTCTTTAAGCCTCTTGATATTTGTCTTGAGAGACTCCTTTAACTGTGCCACTCTAAGTGAAGTTGTAGCGTGATTTACAACCATTTCCAACAGATGCGCATCTTCAGGTGTAATCTCCTTACCCGAATATAAATTATCGACTATAATAAGCCCGAGCCGCTCATCTTCTGTAGCAATAGGGCAGAAACAAAACTTCTTAAGCCCAAGCTCCCTCGCGATTCTTTTGTCCCCTTTAGTCTTAAGATCGTTGGCATCGACAAAACGAACCTCTGATATACCCTTTAAGATAATACTGTCGGTATCTTTAGGATCGAGAGAAAGTCCTGATACAAGGTGCGAAATAGGGCTGTTCTTGATATATGCCAATTTCTTGCCCTTTCTAACCAACTTGTCAATCGATATATCCTTTTCTTTTTCCAGCAGCTTCCAGAGATTGCCCGCTTCCTCGGGGGTCGAAGGCCCAAGGGCATATCTCCCCCTTAGAAGA
>DAOWMJ010000135.1 GCA_030643145.1 Candidatus Latescibacterota bacterium
CAATTTTTCTGGAGCCGTGGCATTGGTTAGGGAACTTGAGACTAAACACCTTGGAAGAGCGAGATTTCTTGTAGAGAATTCTGATGTTTATGAGAAAGAGGAAATCGGAAACATTAACGGATTACTGGGAAAACTGAGTTCTTTTGTCAAAGTAAAGGGTAATATCAAGGGATTTGGTGGAAATTTCTTTGGTAAAATACTGGTTTTTGAAGAAACTGAACAGGCAATTGATTTTATCAGTTCAAATTCCGAAGCCTTGTCCTACGACGCCGTTAGCCTCTCGGGCGTATTTCTACGGCGGAGTGGAGAGGTATATTTCCCCGGTATGGAAGAAAATGAAATATCTTTACTCGGCAGAGCAGAACGTGTCGAGCAAATAAAGATAGAGATTGAGGGATTGGATTCAGAGATAAAAAACCAGAAGAAGATACAGAATGGTTACATTAAGAAACAGGAGGATATTCAAAACAGAATCAGCGCCCTTCAGAATGAATTCTTTGTGGTGGATAGTAATCTTTTGAATAAAAGGGATGAACTCCAGGAAAAAGAACGAAATTATATAATTAAAAGGGAAAAATGTAATCTGCTTGCCAAATCCCTTGAGGAGCTTGAGGATTCAAGAAATAAGGTTCTCTCACGACTTGAAGAAGTCAGATTATCTGTCGAGTTGCAGCAGAGTTCGGATGATGCTTCACAAATATCTTCAATGGAATCAGATTTGGAAAAAGTGCAGACCAGAAGGGATGAAGTAGAAAGTAGTATTACATTGCGAAAGGTAGCGTTTGCCTCGTTTCAAGGTATTTATGAGAAGAAAAAGGAAGAAATTCGCGGATTGAGTGAAATGCAAAAGCAGTTCAGAGAGGTTATTCAGCAGCGTAGTGTGGAAATAACTTCTCTGGAAAGTGAATCTGTGGAAAACATTGAGAAACTCAAAATAGAGAGGACGATTGTTAAAGATCTTCTTGAGAGGGAAAGGTTCTTTCAAAGTAAAATTGATGACCTTAATGACAAACTGGAAGAGAAGAGAGTAAATGTTTCAGAGATCGAGCGAAATCTTAAAGAAAGACAGAAAAATAAAGACAATCTGATTTCCAGGGAGAATCAACTCAAGATAAATATTTCATCATTTGAAACGAAGATGAATGATGCTATTGATGTGGCGAATGATCTCTATGGAGAAGATTACAGGTGCTATCTTGAAGGGATTCAGATTCCCCTTTCGGAGGAGGAAAAAAGGGTTACTTATGATATACTCGTTGGGGAAAAAGACAAGTTGGACAGACTTGGGCCTGTGAACCTCGCCGCAATTGGAGAATATGAGGAAAAGAAAAAACGCCTCGATTTTCTCGAATCTCAAAAGAATGATCTGATTAAAGCCAGGGATGAACTTGAGGAAGCAATATCTAAAATAAACATAAAAGCACGAAGGTTATTCAAGGAGACATTTGATTTAGTAAAGGGATACTTTGCTGAAACATTCGAAATCCTTTTTGAGGGTGGAGAAGCTACGTTGTCTCTAAGCGAAAACAGTGATCCGCTTGAAGCGGATATTAATATTTCAGCCAGGCCAAAAGGCAAGAAGCTTCAGGATATTTTATTGCTTTCCGGTGGGGAACGCGCTTTAACCTCTCTTGCTCTTCTATTCGCTCTTTACAGGGCAAAACCGAGCCCCTTCTGTATTTTGGATGAGGTTGACGCGCCGCTGGATGATATCAATGTTAAACGGTTTATCAGAATGGTTAAAACCTTTTCCGATGAGACACAGTTTATTGTTATCACTCATAATAAGGGAACGATGGAGATGGCTGACTCGTTGTTTGGTGTGACCATGCAGGAGAAGGGTGTTTCATCTGTAGTTACGGTTGATATAAAGAGAGTTGAAGAAATTATTTCAAAGAACAAAAAATCCTCAAATAAAATAAAGGAAAGTGTAATTTCCCGGAATTAACAGGACTCTAATGGTGAATGAAATTTTTAGGGGTCTGAAAAAGACCAGAGAAAAATTCATAAATCCTTTGCTTGACCTGTTTTCATCCGGAAAACTGGATGAGTCCGGCATTGAAAAAGCTGAACAGCTTTTGTTTTCAGCAGATTTGGGATTTGAGACAACTGAACGGATTATTAACCGTTTGCGCGATGGGAAAGGATGGAAAAAGGACGATGATGTATTGAATATATTGAGAGGTGAACTCCTTGATGCTATGGAAAAGGTGCCCGCCCTGAAACCCGCAGAGGGTAATCCGAGAGTGATAGTTGTTGCCGGAGTGAACGGTGTTGGAAAGACTTCAACGATCGGTAAACTAGCGATGCGTTTTCAGACGGAGGGTAAATCCGTTTTACTTGCCGCTTGTGATACATTCAGAGCCGCCGCTATAGAACAACTTGAATTATGGGCTCAGAAATGCGGTGTTCCAGTTGTACGGCAGCAAATGGGATCTGATCCCGCGGCTGTCGCGTTTGACGCGGTCAGTTCAGCGAAATCAAAGGGTATAGATATTGTTATTATAGATACAGCTGGGCGTTTACATACGAAGAAGAATCTGATGAAGGAACTGGAGAAGATATTCAGGGTTCTTTCAACCCGGTTTGATGATATTGGGTTGGAAGGGTGGTTGATTATCGATGCTAATTTCGGGAATAACAGCATTCGTCAGGCTGAGGTTTTTGTTGAGTCCTTGCCAATAACGGGAATGATTGTTAGTAAGCTTGACAGCACTTCTAAAGGTGGAGTGATAATTCCAATACAGAATAAACTCAACCTTCCCGTCCTCTACGTTGGTGTCGGTGAAGGGATTGATGACCTGGAAGATTTTGACCACAGGCTATTTGTTTCAACTCTCTTGTCCGGTTAGCACATTGCCGTATTATATTGATTGAGATGAAATTTTCCAGGCATGTGTTACACACTGGATGTTCTATTCAGGTAGAAATAGCTAAGGTGTCACTCTATTGCAGTTTTACAGATTTCTTGACTAAATTTGTTTAAAGAATTATAATACAGCAAAAGGAATAGGAGTTTCTTTGTTCCTGTTTCTTTACCTTCGGGGGGGGTGGAATTCCCCACCGGCGGTGAAAGCCCGCGAATGAGTGAAAACTCATTGATTCGGTGAAATTCCGGAGCCGACAGTAATAGTCTGGATGGGAGAAGGTGCAGATTATGAGTCATGGTGTTTCCTGATTCAAAAGTACTAAACATTCTCTTTCCCCGAAAATATTAATGAATTTAACGGATTTGTTCTGGTTTAGCAGCAGTGGAGATTTTCTTGTTGAAACCTGACGAGCTGTATATTGAAAGGGCTATTGAACTTGCCAAAAAGGGTATCGGAGAAACATTTCCAAACCCTAATGTCGGCGCTGTTATTGTCTCAGAGGGCAAAGTTGTCGGCGAAGGATATCACAGGAGACAGGGAGAACCGCATGCTGAAGTTGAGGCGATTAACGATGCAGGTGAGAAGGCTCGTGGAGGTACTATCTATCTTAATCTCGAACCATGTTGCCACCACGGAACAACGCCTCCTTGCACCGATCAAATAATCAAGGCAGGCATCAAACGAGTCGTTTTTAGTATATATGATCCGGATGTCAGGGTCAGGGGGAAGGGTGCTCAAATTCTAAGGGAAAACAGGATTGAAGTGAAAACCGGCGTGAAAATGAGGGAGGCCTTTGAATTGAACCTCCCTTTTATTCACAGATGTGAAACTAGTGGAGTTTTGATTATTCTAAAGGTAGCGCTTACTCTTGATGGCCGGATAACTCTCGATACGGAAGATTGGTTTACGTCAAAAGAATCCAGAAGACATGTTCATTATTTGAGGGCTATAAGTGAAGCTGTTGCAGTAGGAATCGGAACGGTAAAAATGGACAATCCCATTCTGGACAGGCGTTTCTTCGGACAGGGATTACCTTTGCCGGTAAGGGTCGTTTTTGACTCGGAGCTTGATTTCTCCCCGGACAGCTCATGGTTTGATGATGGTGAGAGGGTTATGATTTACTGCACGGAAAATGCGGATAAACACTCGATGACTCTCCTTGAAAAAGCTGGAGCGGAAGTTATCCCTTTGCCGGGAACCTGTGGGGGCATAGATCTTAAACGATGGGTTGATGATATTAGCGGCAGGGGGGTTTCTTCAGTACTTGTCGAGGGTGGAGCGCGCATAACAACCTCTTTTCTGAAAGAAGGGCTTGCTGACAGAATGGTTCTGTTTTTCGCTCCACGTATTTCCGGAAAGAAAGGGCTTTCCTTGTTTCAGAGCGATCAAGAACCGGACTGGATAAAACGTGGGGGTTTGAAACCCAGCTATGTGTCTCTGTCGGGAAGTGATATTATGGCAGTTTATGATAGTCCTAAAGTTAACGGCTATTTTGAAAGATTGACGGAGGACTGAGTTGTTTACCGGATTGATTCAGGAAGTTGGAAGAGTCGTTTCTTTGCGCAGGTATTCGCGCGGCGCAAAACTATCCGTTAAAATGAATAAAAACATTGTTGTTGGAGAAAGCATAGCGGTGAACGGGGTGTGCCAAACCGTAAGCCAAGTTGAAAAAGATCGTTTTGAATGTGATCTTTTGCCGGAAACTCTAAGGGTTACGAATCTTGGTGAACTTAAATCCGGTTCGTGTGTTAATCTGGAGCAGGCCCTTCTACCGGGAGACAGAATCGGAGGGCATATTGTCAATGGACATGTAGATGGCATCGGTGTTGTAAGGAAAGTATTTAAAAAACCTTATTCACTCAGAATTGAATTGGAAAAAGATATGTTTGGATATATTGTACCCAAAGCTTCTATTGCTGTGGATGGAATAAGTTTGACCATCGGTCCAGAACCATCCGGTGGATATTTTGATGTTTTTATTATTCCGCATACATGGGAAAATACTAATCTGAAATTTATTCGCCCGGGGCATAGGGTAAATATCGAAATTGATATTCTTGCCAGGTATGTAAAGAAGTTTGTTGGTAAATCTAAATAGAGAGATTAGACATAACCAGTGGGGTGAAAGATTGTGAGTATTTTCTGTTCGGTTGAAGAAGCTATTGAAGAAATACGTGAAGGCAGGATGTTGATAGTTGTTGATGACGAAAAAAGGGAAAATGAAGGCGACATAGTAATGGCGGCGGAAAAGGTCAATGCCGATGATGTGAATTTTATAGCCCATCACGCTCGCGGATTGATTTGTGTTTCATTACTGAAGGAGCGGGCCGATGAATTGCAGCTTGATATGATGGTTAAGGAGAATACGGCAAGGATGGGGACGCCGTTTACGGTATCGGTTGATGCGAAAGAGAATACTACTACAGGAATTTCAGCCTTTGACAGAGCGGTTACAATCAAGGTTCTTGTTGACCCGGATACAAAACCGGAGGATCTGGCCAGGCCCGGACATATATTTCCCTTGAAAGCGGCAAAGGGAGGAGTTCTGCGACGTGCTGGGCATACTGAGGCGGCGGTAGATTTTGCCAGACTTGCCGGGCTTCAACCTGTAGGCGTTTTATGTGAGATTATGGCTCAGGATGGTACTATGGCTACTAGATCCGAGCTTATTGAAATAGCCAAGAAGTTTAAGCTGAAAATTGCTACAATAACTGATCTGATAGAATACCGCAGACGGAAAGAAAAGTTGGTAAGGATGAGTGCCAGAGCTTCGCTCCCGACTAAATATGGTGAATTTGAATTATACGCGTATGAAGGCACCATTGATGGATCGGTCAGTGTTGCCCTTGTTATGGGATCGCCTGAAGAGGATGAAAGCGCGCTTGTGAGGGTGCATTCTCAATGTTTTACGGGTGATATATTTGGATCACTTCGATGTGATTGCGGGAATCAGTTAAGTAAAGCTATGGAGATGATAGCAAAAGCGGGAAAG
>DAOWMJ010000109.1 GCA_030643145.1 Candidatus Latescibacterota bacterium
CCGCGGAGGGTGAATATGGCTTTGGAGATAGATTTCTGGGTATCCGGGTTCCGGTTATCCGCCGGGCGGTAAAAAAATATAAAAATGCTCCATTGAATGCAGCAGAAAAACTCTTGAAGTCTGAATATCACGAGATTCGGCAATTTGCTTTGCTCCTTTTGGTTTTCCGCTTTCCAAAATCGAGCGTCGATGAGCAGGAAGAAATCTATCATCTCTATTTGAGAAACACTCAGTATGTGAATAACTGGGATTTAGTTGATAGCTCGGCTCATTACATAATCGGCGCTTATTTAGAAAAGAGGGACAAATCCAGGTTGTATGAATTATCAAAATCGGATTTACTCTGGGAACGCCGGATAGCGGTCATATCCACTTTTTACTACATTAAGAAAAACAAATTTAACCATACCCTGCGTGTTTCAGAACAATTGCTTTACGACGAAGAAGACTTGATTCATAAGGCCGTGGGGTGGATGCTTAGAGAGGTTGGAAAACGGGACTTGGCTAAAGAAGTCGCGTTCTTAAAATTGCATTATAAAAAAATGCCAAGAACAATGTTAAGGTACGCGATCGAAAAATTCAGCAAAGAGGATCGGCGAAAATATTTAAGTAGCGAAGTGTGAGGAGGGATGAATGACTAATCCTTGGCTTCGAATTCCAGCTTCTGATTATGAGGGTCATATGAGCAGTCCCAATGTTGCACAGCTCATCGGATTGCTATTTGCATATCCGAAGCCTGTTCGGCTGACAAGATAGAATAAAGGGGAAAAATAATTATGAGAAAAAAAAGCAGCTTCATAAAACTTATTCAATTATGGGGGGTTATTTTTTTAATAGCCGTTGGAGGAAGTATCGTTGCCCTTGATATTATCAGTTCCTATCGGGATTTTAATTCCAGCGTTGATAAAATGCGAGAAGATTACATCTCGAATCAAAAACAGATAATAAAACGTGAGGTAAATTATGTTGTTGATATGATTAACCATGAAAAAACACAAAGTGACGAGCTAACAAAATCAAAGGTTAAAGCGAGGGTTTATGAGGCGTACTCCATCGCTCAAAATATTTATCATCAGAATATCGCAAAAAACAAGGATGAAATTCAGCAGATGATACTGGATGCCTTAAGGCCCATCCGGTTTGAACAGGGAAACGGCTACTATTTTATCAGTCGCTCTGATGGAGTAGCAATACTATTTCCAAGTAATCCGGAAATGGAAGGGACAAACCTGTTAGAATTGCAGGATACACACGGACAATATGTAATTAAAGATGAGATCCAAATTGCGGAGGAGTCCGGCGAAGGGTTTTATCAATATCACTGTACAAAACCGGACGAGGAAAGGAAAGAGTTTCAAAAAATATCTTTTATTAAACAATTTGAGCCGTTCAATTGGTTCATAGGAACCGGTTTGTATGTTGATGATGTTGAGGAGCAGATAAAAGCGGATCTTCTGTTGCGTAGTAGTAAAGTGAGGTTTGGCAAAGAAGGATATATCTTTATTAACAGATTAAATGGGGATGCTTTAGTTTCGAATGGGAAACTTCTCAGTGGAACAAAGAAATTGTGGGAGGTTTTCAATAAAAACCCTGAAAAAATGAAAAGTATTTTTAAGAAGGAGTACAATGCTGCCATAAAACCTGAAGGTGATTATATTTATTACTCGTTTATTAAATTAACTGATCCTAATAAGGATTCGCCAAAAGCCTCTTTTATCTATGGAATCACTGAGTGGAAATGGATTGTCGGCGCCGGCGTTTACCTTGATGATGTGGAAGCCGATATTGCTGTTATGTACAAGCAGCTAAACGATCAGATCAAAATGAAGACGCTCTATTTCATCCTGATTATTATTGGTATAGCAGTTCTTTATCTCTTTCTATTTCAATGGCTGACCCGCAGACTTAAAAAGGATTTTAACATGTTCAGCTCTTTTTTCAGAAGGGCTGCCCACTCGGATGAAGAGGTCAATCTGGACACGGTTCAATTTGTTGAGCTTGACCGTATAGCGGAAAATGCTAACAAGATGCTGCAAGACAAACTCCATGCCCGGCAGGATCTTCTAGATGAAAGAGAAAGGCTTTTCGTGACTATTCAGTCAATTGGTGACGGGCTTATCACAACAGATTTGAAGGGCAGGATTGAATTAATGAATGTGGTAGCAGAACAATTAACTGGCTGGAAGGCTATAGAAGTACAGGGGAAACCGCTGAGCGACGTATTTACTATTGTCAATGCCAGGACGCGGGAAGATACTGAAAATCCTGTTAAAAGGGTTCTTGAGAATGGGGAAATTGTCGGTCTTGCCGATCATACCATGCTAATATCCAGAGATGGCGCTGAACACCAGATAGCTGACTCAGCGGCACCCATCAAAGATGTCAGCGGCAAAACCACAGGTGTGGTGTTTGTGTTTCGGGACATAACCAAAGAGTACAAAATGCGGGAAAATCTTCGGCAAAGCGAGGCGAACCTTCGTACAGTATTTGAAGCCGCTAAAAATGTTGCCTTTGTGAAAGCCGACTGCGGTGGTAAAGAAGCGAAAATTATTGAATTCAGCCCCGGTGCTGAAGATATTTTCGGCTACAAATCTGAAGAGGTTGTCGGAAGGCCGGTAGCTATTCTTCACTTACAGGAGTATGTGGAAAAATTGCCGGAAATAATAATGAAAATGAGAAAAAATAAAACAGGGGTTAGAGGTGAGTCAACCCTCGTAAGAAAATCAGGCGAAAAATTCCCTGCACTTTTTACAACTCATCCTGTTTTTGATGATGATGGGGAAATGACGGCAACTTTAGGGGTATCTATAGATATTACCGAGCGGAAAAAAGCCGAGGAAGAACTGCGGAAGATGGAAAAGCTTAAAAGCATCGGCATACTGGCAGGCGGAATTGCCCATGATTTCAATAATATTTTAACGGGGATCTACGGCAATATCTCGATGGCCAAAGAAGAGATGCCCATGAATAATCCGGGGGTTGAATTTCTTAAAGAAGCGGAAAGTTCCATGGCCAGAGCAACTCGTTTGACAGAGCAATTGCTTACCTTTGCAAAGGGGGGAGAGCCGTTAAAAGAGGATGTAAGTATTGGCGCGCTTGTAGAAGAAGTGGTTCGTTTTGATCTTTCAGGCAGCAATGTAAAACCTGTTTTTGATCAGGCAAGAGATTTGTGGATGGCTGAAGCGGACAAGAGTCAGATGCAGCAGATCTTTTCCAATCTTACAATAAATGCCAACCAGGCGATGCCGGATGGCGGGCACTTGTTTATCACATTGGAAAATGCGGATATCTCAAAGAACGCGACGCCCGGTCTCGATCAGGGGAAATATATCAGGATTACAGTGGAAGATGAGGGGACCGGTATAGAGCAGAAGCATCTTGAACGGATATTCGACCCCTATTTCAGCACTAAACAAGCGGGCAGTGGCCTGGGACTGACAACTGTATATTCCATCATAAAGAAACATGGCGGTCACATCGGGGTAGATTCTGAGATAGGCAGGGGGACAATTTTTAAGATCTATCTGCCGGCTTCTCAATCGCAGCAACCGGGGGAAATCAGACAATCGACAGAAGAAGGCCAGGCCAGGAAACAAACGGGCAGAGTGCTTGTTATGGATGATGAAGATATGATCCTCAGATTGGTCACACGGATTCTGGGGAAATCAAACTTTTCAATTAAAACGGCATCCGGTGGCAGGAAGACGATAGAAATGTATAAACAGGCGCTGGATGCCGGCGAACCTTTTGACGTAGTCATTATGGATATTACAGTCCCCGGCGGTATGGGGGGAAGGGAAGCGGTCAAGGAGATTCTTAAGATTAATTCTAAGGCCCGTGTAATTGTCTCCAGTGGATACGCCAATGATCCTATTATGGCCAACTATGCTGAATACGGCTTTAAGGGCATCGTCGCTAAGCCATACACCAGAAGCAAGCTGTTGGAAGTATTGAATCAGGTTTTGGGAGAATAGTTGAACTCAGAGCCATATTGCTTAATTTTACTTTTACCTCATATATTTATGCCTATTCAGGAGAACCCGGAGATCAGATCGTCGCGCGTAGTTACGCTGTCTTGAAAAATACGCGTCCGTCCTTCCAGTCGGCCAGCATCGTAATATTTTCCGGGATATCGCCTTCGAGAAGCTTCTTTGCCAGCGGATCGAGGATCATTTTCTGAATAAGCCTCTTGAGAGGTCTGGCCCCGAACTGCGGGTCATAACCCAATTCGGCCAGGTTTTCCATCAGCTTGCCTGAGACCTTCAGCTTAAGCCCCTTTTCTCTCAGTCTGTCGTTTATCAAATCGACCTGGATTTTTACAATGCTCGCGATATTATCCTTCGACAGGAAATCAAAAGTGATTATTTCGTCTATCCTGTTAAGAAATTCCGGCTTGAAAAAATTCCTGAGCGCTGCTGTCATATTTTCTCTGATCTCTCCCGGATCCGGCTCTTTTCCTTCATTAAGATATCTGCCGCCCAGGTTGGATGTCATGATCACAATCGTATTTCTGAAGTCTACCGTATGACCCTGTGAATCTGTGAGTCGACCGTCGTCGAGAAGCTGCAGGAGGATATTGAATACATCGGGATGAGCCTTCTCGATTTCGTCAAAGAGGATTACTGAATATGGGTTCTTTCTCACGGCCTCTGTAAGATAGCCGCCTTCTTCATAACCTACGTAGCCGGGCGGAGCGCCGAGAAGTCTCGATACCGCGTGTCTTTCCATGAATTCGGACATGTCGATTCTTACAATGGCTTTTTCATCATCAAACAACTGCTGCGCCAGGGCTTTGGCGAGTTCGGTTTTTCCAACTCCGGTGGGCCCGAGAAAAATAAACGATCCGAGCGGCTGATCGGGATTATGAAATCCGACGCGAGAGCGTCTTACAGCGTTGCTTACCGCTTCAATAGCTTCTTTCTGGCCGACTACGCGCTTTGAAAGTCTTTTCTCCAGGTTGATTATCTTATCCCTCTCCTTCTCTACCATCCTGTTCACCGGGATTCCGGTCCATTTGCTTACGATCTCCGCGATATCATCTTCGGTCACTTCCTCGCGGATCAGCTGTTTGCCCGATGCCTCGAGTTTCCTGAATTCTTTTCTGGCCTCTTTCAGCTCCTTTTCGAGCTGGATGATGATACTGTATCTCAGTTCGGCAACCCTTTCGAGGTTTCCATCCCTCTGAGAAAGTTTTTCTTCTGTTCTTGCCCGTTCGAGCTCTTCCCGGATACCGCTTATTGAGCCTACGATCCTTTTTTCGTGTTCCCATCTGGCCCTTATTCCTGATCCGCGTTCCTCAAGGTCGGCCAGCTTCGTTTTAACTTCCTTGAGGCGTTTTTTTACCTCTTCCTTTTTCTTTTCTTTTTCAAGCGCCCTTCTCTCGATTTCCAGCTGTGTCACACTATCCTGAATATATGCAAGTTCAATGGGAACGCTGTCCATCTCCATTCTCAGCCCCGAGGTTGCCTCATCGACAAGATCTATCGCTTTGTCCGGAAGGAAACGGGAAGTGATGTACCTGTTGGAGAGTTTCGCCGCGGCTATAAGCGCGGAATCGGCTATTCTGACACCGTGATGAACTTCGTATTTTTCCTTCAGTCCCCTGAGGATACTTATCGTCTCGCTGACTGAGGGCTCAGAGACGAGGATATTCTGGAATCTGCGCTCAAGAGCCGCGTCTTTTTCGATATATTTCCTGTATTCGTCAAGTGTTGTCGCCCCAATACATTTAAGTTCCCCTCTTGCCAGCGCCGGTTTTATCATGTTGGAAGCATCGACAGCTCCTTCAGCCGCTCCGGCTCCGACAAGGGTGTGCAGTTCGTCGATAAATAGGATTATGCCGCCTTCCGAGCTGGTGATTTCCTTTAGGACAGCCTTGAACCTCTCTTCGAATTCGCCGCGGAATTTCGCGCCCGCGATCAAGGCTCCCATGTCAAGACCCAGGAGTCTCTTATTCTTTATATTCTCCGGCACTTCACCCGCGGCGATCCGTTGAGCTAGTCCCTCAACTATGGCTGTCTTGCCGACTCCCGGTTCGCCGATAAGCACGGGGTTGTTTTTTGTGCGTCTGGAGAGTATCTGGCTGACGCGTCTTATCTCATCATCCCTGCCGATCACAGGATCGAGTTTTCCCTGGCGGGCAATGCGTACAAAATCTGTTGTGAACCGTTCCAGTGCTCTGTATGTACTTTCGGCGGTTTGGGTCCTCGCGCTTTGGGAGCCTCTGACTCCCTTGAGCGCTTTCAATAGTCCGTCACGGTTGATACCTGCCGAAAGCAGCATCTTTCCTGTTGAAGTGTTTTCGCCCGCCAGGGCAAGAAGAAGATGTTCGCTGCTGATATAATCGTCCTTCATACGATCAGTCTCAGACATGGCTTCTCTTAATATCTCCTGTAGTTCTATAGATGGACGGACATCCGCAATACCCTTCTCTATTTTCGGGCAGTTGGATAGGCCCCTCGTTATCGATTGAGTCAGAATTTTGGTTTTTGCGCCCATTTTCTCTATTACAGGAAGTACTATTCCATCTTCCTGCTCAAGCAGCGCTTCGAGAAGGTGCACGGGTTCCATCTCTGTGTTATATCTTTTCAGCGCCGATTCCCTCGCGGATACGAG
>DAOWMJ010000131.1 GCA_030643145.1 Candidatus Latescibacterota bacterium
CAAAGCGGGAAAAATCAACGCGAACAGCCAGAGAATTACAACAATTTTCTTCATCCGACACTCCATATCAAATAAGTGATCACAGCTACCACAAATACTACTTGAATCAGAATACTCATCCTACCGGTTTTTCTTCCGTGAGGAATAATCCCGGTATGCCCCGGAAATATTTTCTGATCCTCTCTTAACTTCCCTGTTTTCCATAAAAGATTTTCCAGATCCGGAAGAACGGCAAAGGCTCCGCCCAGACAGATAGTCAACGAATAACTCCTTGTTACAACTAAAATCAGCAGAACTAGAACTCCCAAAAATATCTCCAATTTTACACTTTCAAAATCATAATGAGGTATTACATCTAGCACTACGTGACTTGCCAACCCAAAAAGAGATGCGCTTACCACTCCCGGTGAAAAATAACCGATTAAAGCTCCGGCGGCAAAATGTGTAAAAACAGTCAACTAGCAAACTCCCGCAATATTGAAACGCATCTGACTTCAAGCGTCAGATTGAATTAATCCAGTTCAACAGCCTTCTCAATTAGCATCACCGGAATATCATCCTCTATCGGATAGCGTAACCGGCATCTGTCACAAATCAGAAATTCGCCCGAATCATCGTACGCAACCCCACCCTTGCATTTTGGACAAGCTAGAATCTCCAAAAGTTCCTTTTTTATTGCCATCGCGTACCTCTAAATCTTTTAAACAATAAAAGAAAGCCCCTGATTCAGACACAACTTAACGCATCATAAATTACAGGGACCTGTAATACTTATTCCTGTTCAATAGCTGACATATATTATTATAGAACATTTGCCATGTTAAGGTCAAGTACTCAAGCGGGGAAATGATGGATTTTCTAACGGTAAGCTACATTTCGACAATATTCCATAAATATTTAATACCTTTTTGTATTCCTATTGCTCCCCGTTAAATTCCCCAATAGAAGCAAATTTCTTCACTCTCTCTTTTAGGAGAATGTCCAGTGGAATACTTTCGAGGTGATCGAATTGCTCGGTAATCAGCTTCCTGATTTCCCGCGAATTTCCCTCAGGATCCCTGTGCGCCGCACCATGCATTTCATCTATTACTATATCAACCACATTTAACTCCAAACAATCTTTCGAAGTCAAACGAAGAGCTGAAGCAGCTTCAATAGCTTTTTTTTTGTCCTTCCAGAGAATTGCGGCGCAACCCTCTGGAGAAATTACCGAGTAAATTGAATGTTTCATCATCATTACCCTGTCCCCTATCCCTAACGCCAAAGCTCCGCCACTTCCCCCTTCACCAATAATAACTACAACGATCGGAGTTCTAATATTGAAAACCTCTTTCAGATTCATCGCTATCGCGCCAGGCTGCCCTCTCTCTTCAGCGCCAACCCCTGGATAGGCTCCGGGGGTATCCACGAAAGAAAGAACAGGTAAAGCAAATTTTTCGGCAATTTTCATAAGCCTTAGGGATTTTCTGAAACCTTCCGGGCTTGCCATTCCAAAATTGTGTCTCAACCTGTCTTTTGTATTTCTCCCCTTCTCATGCCCAACAATCATCAGCCTTTTCTCTCCCATTGAAGCAATTCCACCAACAACAGCGGGATCATCACCATAAAGCCTGTCCCCGTGAAGCTCACAAAAATCATCAAAGATCAAATTTATATACTGCATCAATGTAGGCCTGTCAGGGTGACGGGCAAGCTGAACTTCTTCCCAGGGGGAAAGATTCTCATAAATCCTCTCTTCAAGATCGCGAAGCCTCTCATTAAGCTTTCTTATCTCTTTGGATTCAGAGAGAAAGCCCTTCTGCTTTAATATTTCTATCTTTTCCTCAATACTTAAAAGTGGGGCTTCGAATTGCAAGTTTCCTAATCTTTCAATCGCCATATTACCCATCCGTTAAAAATAGTTTACATAAGAAATTTCCACTGATCTCGCGATTCCTGGGCTTGTAGTGAAATTATCAAGCAGATCCTTAAACAAAAATCTTATTCTTAGATTTTCTTTATAATCAATACGGACACCCGTATCCAGATACCCCCTGCCCTCTGTCAAGCATGAAGGAAGGTTGCTGTTATCATCATCGAAAGCTCCGCTATATTCAACCAGCAGAACTATTCCACTGAAAGCCTCAATAGTTAATCCCCCGAAGAAATCCGGCCCTTTTTCATATTTTCTCTCAAGAGTATAATTAACACCGCAGTGCAGGGAAAATTGCCTGAGCATATAGTAGCTTTTACTGAGGACAGCATAGAACCCCTTCGATTTCCGTTCATACCGTTCGTTATCATCCTGCCATCTATCCTGTCCCTGAGTATTAATCCCGACAGCCAGAGCCGGCCCTCCAATTATCTCCTCAACTAATCTTAATCGCATTCTGATTCCAGGCCTGTCATTATTATGTATATCGCCACGACCGATGAAATTTTGAAGCCCGAATGAAACCCCAATCATTAAGCGTTCGCGAAATCCGACATCACACCCAAACAAAAGGCTGTTACTGGGGCCAATCGAACCCTCGTACATATAACTCCCATGAGGGATAATACCTGCCGTAGGACTCTCTACAATTGTCATATCTTCATGAAATTGCCCGTATGACTGACCGAAAAACAGCATAATAACCAGGATCGCAAACAACAGACTATAATACAATTTCAACATTTTCTACTCCAGCAATTTCCTCGAGGTTTTTTATAAACTCCAGAGTTGGAGAAACATTGTAACTCCTCGATCTAATGAAAAACTTATTATCCCCATTTTCGCGCCATTTAAAAACCAATTCTTTCCTTCCGGGAAATTGTGCCACAGTTTGTTTCAGAGATACAAGTCCATTCTCGTTAAAAAGATCTCGTTGCAGGGTTAAATAAACCTTACCGGCTAAATGATTCAACGCGCCATCAATAGAGAATATCCTGTCCGCAATAATTTTGTTGTCTCCCCTGTCCTTAGAGGAAACCTTCCCTTTGATTACTACAAGGTTTTCTACTTTCAGCTCTTCCCTGCTATTTTGATAACAACTTGAAAACACTATCACTTCGAAAGAACCAGAAAAGTCCTCCATACCCACAAAAGCCATAGATTTTCCCCGCCTATCCAGAATAACCCGAACACTGGTAACAAGCCCCGCAATAATAACATTTTTCCTATCTTTTTTCCCGTAAAGGTCATTGCTTTCCGTGTTCAAAATGTGACTCAAAATATCCTTGTAACGATCGAGAGGATGGCCTGAAAAATAGAACCCCAGTGACTCTTTCTCATTTTTTAACTTTTCGCTCTCTTCCCATGGAGGAACATTCTCAAGCCTGATCACATCCGACGAAGACGAACCATCGAAAAACCCAAGAAAAGTTTGTCCTCTGTCCCTCTCGTTCTGGCGCTTTTGCGCGTGGGCCAGAATTGTATCAAGGGTTGCTATTTTCTGTGATCTTGTCCCGGGCAAATTATCCGTGGCCCCGCTCCGTACGAGGCTCTCGAGGGCGCGTCTGTTCACATTGCTCAGATCAACCCTTTCACAAAAATCGTACAGATCAACAAAGGGACCGTCTTTCAGAGCATCAACAATAGCTTCAGCTGCTGCAACACCTATATTCTTAATAGCCGCCAGACCATAGGTTATCTCTCCGTTTGATAGATCGAATGCTTTGCCGCTTGAGTTTACGTCCGGTCCACGGACGACTATTCCCAAACTATGGCATTCTTCAAGCAATATCACAAGTCTGTCTGTATTTCCCATATCATTAGTCATAGCGGCCGCCATAAACGCGGCCGGGTAATGAGCCTTCAGATATGCTGTTTGCATAGATACCATAGCATAGGCGGCAGAATGTGATTTGTTAAATCCATACCCCGCGAAATGCGCCATCAACTCAAATATTTTATTGGCTTTCTGCTTGGCTATTCCCCGCTCAACTGATCCTTTGACAAAAAGCTCCTTCTGTTCGGACATGATTTTTTTATTCTTTTTTCCCATTGCGCGTCTGAGAATGTCGGCCTGCCCAAGCGAAAAACCTGCCAGGTCACTAGCTACACGCATCACCTGTTCCTGATATAAAATTACTCCATAAGTATCTTTTAGAATCGGTTCGAGCCTTGGATGAACGTAAGCGATTTTTTTTCTTGCATGTTTACATTCAATAAAATCAGTAACCATATTACTACCAAGAGGCCCCGGCCTATACAAAGCATTTATCGCTGTTACATTATCAAATGTTGTAGGTTCAATTTTTTTCAGAAGTTCACGCATGCCCGCGCTTTCAAGTTGGAAAATACCTATCGTTTTTCCTGCCCGCAGGAGATTGAATGTTTTCGGATCTTCAATTGGTATATCTTCAACTCTAATTTCCACCCCCTCATGTTTCATTATCAAAAGCAGAGTGTTTTGAATGTGTGAAAGCGTTTTTAGCCCCAGAATGTCTATTTTCAGCAATCCTATACTATCCAGAATTTTCATTTCATATTGTGTTGTTATTTCACCCTTGTTTGATCTGTAAAGAGGAACATGATTAACAAGAGGAGTGGGGGTTATAACCAGACCGGCGGCGTGCGTGGAAGCATGTCTCGCCAACCCTTCGAGTGAAAGAGAAAGGTTTAACAATCTCTTTACAGTCGGATCATTTTTAAAAAGATCCCTTAATTCAGGTACATTCTTTATGGCATCAGAAAGAGTTACTCCAGGTTGAGAGGGTATCATCTTAGCCAATTTATCCACATCTCCATATGGAATTTTTAAAACCCGGCCAACATCTCTTATCACAGCTCTGGCAGCCATTCTTCCAAATGTTATTATCTGGCAAACATTTTCCTTTCCATAGGTTTCAACTACATGATCGATTACTTCCTGCCTTTTTTCATCACAAAAATCTATATCTATATCCGGCATCGATACTCTCTCCGGATTCAGAAAACGCTCAAAGAGAAGACCATTATCCAGAGGATTAATACTGGTAATACCAAGAATATAACATATCAGACTCCCCGCCGCCGACCCTCTGCCCGGCCCAACTGGAATACCGGCTCCCTTGGCAAATTTCACAATATCCCATACAATTAGAAAATAGCTTGAAAATCCCATATTGCTAATAACATTCAATTCATATTTGACTCTTTCGATTACCTTATTATTTACATCTTCAAGCACATCTCCCATTCTTTCCGTTACCAAGCATTCAAGATATTCATCCGGTGATCCGTATTGTTTCGGTATCGGTGATTGTGGAAGTTGCGTTTCTTTATCTTTAAATTTGAGGTTGCATTTATCGGCTATTTCCAGTGTGTTTTTCAGCGCTTCTTCGTGATCGGGGAAAAGATTCGCCATCTGCTCAGGGGTTTTAAAATAAGTTTCCGGGTTTGATTTAAGCCCCCTGCTTTGATCATCAAGATCACTGCCTGTCTGGAGACAAAGAAGAATATCATGAGCTTCATGCTCTTCAGCAGTACAATAATGGCAATCATTTGTTACAACGAGTGGTAATCCGAGATTTTTTGCCAGATTGGTCAACTTTGGGATTACGAGCAATTCCTTATCTATCCCGTGGTTCTGGAGTTCAATATAAAAATCTCCACTAGCGAAGATTGAGGCTAATCTCTCGGCAATCCTATTTGCTTCATCTCTTTTATCTGAAAGAAGAAGTTTAGGGATGCTGCCCTGCAGACAAGCGCTCATCCCGATAAGGCCTTCCGAATAATCTTTAAGAATATCTAAATCTATGCGCGGTTTATAGTAAAAACCTTTTGTGTAAGCAATGGATGAAAGTTTAAGAAGATTTCTATAGCCAGTTTCATTTTTAACGAGAAGAACTAGATGATCATTCCTCCTCTGCGCGCCTTTGCCTCTTGAATCGATACCGTCCGCCGCTAGATATGTTTCCATCCCCAGGATTGGCTTTACCCCCGCCTTCAAAGCTTCCCTGTAAAATTGTATGGCACCGAACATATTTCCGTGATCGGTAAGCGCTACAGCTGACATACTCATTTTCACGGCACTGGCAACTAGA
>DAOWMJ010000249.1 GCA_030643145.1 Candidatus Latescibacterota bacterium
AATAGATATTGAAACTTTAGTAAGCAATAAACTGTTATTTAACAATAACTTAGTGTAAGCATTTGTACTATATAGATGATTGGTGGATTATTAGAATAAAATTGTAGATTAATAATAATAATAATGTCAATATTAATTTTATTGCTGTATTTATAATAAACCGCCGCATCCATACGCGGATCGCCTTTGTGTATAGCCCCTAACAATTTTTATAATAATAAGTTTGAGCAGTTTATCATAACCGCCGGACAGTTGCAAGAATAAATATTATTTTTTTTAAGGCGCCCCGGGGCCTGGGTTATCTCGGGTGACCTTCCCCCGAATCACGGATGAAAGCGATGTCTCTCCCTGTCGGGAATATTCTGTCCAGACAGCGCCAGAGCCTCTTGGGTCCCGGGCGGAGGGTAACCACATTATTCGGGTACGCGGCCCAATTCCTGCCGATTACCCTGTAGCCTTTCAGTTTGAGCAGCAGCCAGGCGATAAATCCTGCGTTTTCAGCTCCCCCCATGTATGTGTACAGGATAAACGCCGGTTTGCCCCCGCCTTTAGGCAGTTTTCTTATAATATACTCCACAAGATTCCACGGCGGCTTCCAGCCACTATCCAAGTTAGCGCCGCGGCGAGCCCGGACCATGGCCTGAATCTAAGAAAAATCAGCAGGGCGGGATACATACGCGAGATAAAGTGTCCACAGTGGCGATTTACCGGCGAAACAGGCAAACATAAGCCACATGAACATAAAATCCAAAGAGGCCGAGTGGGCTCGATAAGCGAGAGAAACCATCAGCATCCCCAATAGTATGAACCAGAAGGAATTGGAATATCCATAGCCCGTGAGGATATACAGCAGGGCTAGACTGTATAAAATCCCCACTATGAAAAACACCCAAACCCTGATTATCTCTCCCCTATTCCTCGTAACTCCGCTTTCCATAACCGCGCCTTACTTCAAATCCGTTCTGCCGGGGAATATCGCGACTAATTCCCCTTTCTCGGCGATTCGAATATATCCGCGTCCCAGCTTTGTCCCCCAGGAGGTTTTCCACAAAGTACAATTCGATGTACCGTATCACGTATTCCCAGTTATCCCCCCAGAAGTGATCACCATTCGGGATCACAAACATATCGAACCGCTTGCCGGCCATCATAAGATCATACGCCAGCCTGTACGAAAGAGAGGGGGAAACGGCCGGGTCCATATCCCCATGCACGAGCAGCGCTATCAACCTTTCGTCCCCGATGAGGGCTGAAGTTATTCCGTCGCCATACCAGTTTTTAATCGATTAACCTTTTGATATGCTTATTTAAAAAATCGAAAAGATTGCATACAGTAATATTTTCTTTGACCGGATATGATTCAGATTTGGGGGAAATAATAAAATTAGTGTCTGTCTGCAAATCTCTAATAGCAATTTGAAAACCTTTTGAGAGCTTAGGAGCCACCGTATATTTTATTTCAATACAGGACAATGCTTCATTGCCGCGTACGAGAACGAGGTCACTTTCAGTTCCATTATGTGTTCGATAAAAATATAAATCGATTTCATCTGATAAGATCTGTTTTATTTGTTCAATTACATAGCCTTCCCATGAACTGCCGATCAAAACATTTCCCTGCAATTTTTCAAAGCTCGTAACTCCCGTGAGATAATGCAGAATACCGCTGTCTCTAATATATACTTTTGGCGATTTTACTAACCTCTTTTTGATATTAAAATAAAAAGGTTTTAATCGATTAACAATGAATGCCGCTTCCAGGAAATCGAGGTAACGATTTATTGTTGGAATTGTAACGCCAAGAGATTTTGAAAAATTACTTGCATTCCAGATCCCTCCATGAAAATGAGCAATCATTGACCAGAATTTTCTCATTAAAGCAGGTGATACCGATAACCCAAGCAGAGGTAGATCTCTCTCAAGATAAGTTTGGATGAAATTTCGGATCCATATACGGCTTAGTTTCTCGTTCTTTAACAAAAATGCTTCAGGAAATCCGCCTCTAAACCAATGCCGATTCATATCATCTTCCGCGTTAATTTCTAAAAGATTAAATGGAGTCAATTCTTTATATACAATTCTACCAGCTAAGCTTTCCGAACCCTGTTTAAGCAATTCCGGAGAAGCGGAGCCTAAGATGATATATCTACCGGATCTTCGATCTTTATCGATAAGTCCACGCAATATGGGGAATATTTTCGGCATTCGTTGAATTTCATCCAGAATGATACATTTATCCATATGTTGTTCTAGATAAAGCTGAGGTTCAAATAATTTATTTTGATCTTCATCCAATTCAAGATCCATATAGATACATTCCTTATCTATATGATTCATAAGATGCTTCGCTAAAGTGGTTTTGCCGACCTGGCGAGAACCGATAATCCCGACGACAGGAAAATGATTGATGAGTTGGATGAGTTCCTTCGTGATTTTTCTGTTAACATACATAATAATAGTCCATGAAAATATAAAGTTCTATATTAATATTTCATGGTAAGTATAATCCGAGTTTCCTAAAAATTCAAGAATTATTTATCCGTTTAGGTGATTTATTATTCTGGAATTACTCCCGCCTTTTAAAAATGCGATTGCTGATCTTGTTGGCCCAGATAAAAGGCTCCGGAAACAGTCTGTGCTCTGGTCTGAGAGTTGGATATGTTAACTTACCCCGGGCTCTTTTCTTATGTTACTCCTAAATTTTCTTAAAGACATAACGGGCTGTGGATCAGCGGCGGGTGGTCACGCGAGCTTGCTCGCGGGGCCT
>DAOWMJ010000048.1 GCA_030643145.1 Candidatus Latescibacterota bacterium
CAAATGTGTTGAATGAAGACAACGGCGGTATGGAAAACGGGGTTTAGAATTGGAACGGAATCTCGCGTTAGAAATGGTCAGAGTTACTGAAGCTGCGGCGCTTGCCGCAGCGCGGTTCCTCGGTAAAGGAGATCCGGTAAGCGCTGATAGAGCGGCTGTTTCAGCGATGCAGCAGGCGATAAAGAATGTAAAAATGGACGGTCAGGTAATTATCGGGGAAAAATCTGATACCGATAATGCTATTCTTTTCCCGGGATGCAGAGTTGGTACCGGTGATAATCTAAAGGTTGACATTGCTCTGGATGCCCTTGATTGCCGGGAATCTCTCGCAAATGGTCAGACGAATGCCATTTCCGCTATCGCGATCAGCCCTGAAAATACAATTATTGATTATCCCTCTGACTTTATGAAGATGATAGCGGTTGGTTCGGACTCAATAGACGCGATAAATCTGAATGATTCCGTTTTTGATAATCTCGTAAGAATAGCTGAATCAAAAAGAGTGTACGTTGAGGATCTGACAGTTGTTGTTCTAGATCGTGTCCGGCACGAAATATTAATTGATGAAATAAGAAAATCGGGCGCAAGAATCGCGATTTTAATGGCTGGTGATCTTGGCGCTTCAATTTCCGTCGGAATTCCTTCGACCGGTATTGATGTTGTTATGGGAATAGGCAGCTCCGCGCAGGGAATAATTGCCGCTGCCGCTCTGCGCTGTCTCGGTGGAGGTTTTCAGGCCCAATTTGTACCTTCAAATAATATTGTTCCTGAGGAATATGACAGTTTTTCGTTGGAGCGGAAAGGGAATAGATTTTCGAGCAGCGCTAAAGTAACAAAAGACAAAAAAGATTCGGGAAATGGGGTTGATGAGCGGTTTGAGATTCTTTACGATAAAGTTGACCTTGTTAAAGGTGATAATATAATGTTTGCCGCTACCGGTGTCTCATTGAGCCCTTTCCTGAAGGGTGCTATTTTTAAACCGGGTGGGGCGCTGACTCACAGCGTGGTTCTTAGAAACAAATCGGGAACTGTAAGGTTTCTGAAAACAGAGCATTTCTTTGATAAAAATCCTGACTATTCGAAATAGATTGTTTACCGCGAAGGAATAACATGGTCTTATTATCTCTATTGGACTTCCGGGTAGCGGTCTTGTGATTTTTTATTCGCCGGTAATAGAATAAGGTATACAGGAAGATGAAAGATCTCTTTACTCATCAAGTAAAAACTCCACTCGCTGAAAGGTTGAGACCCCTTGATTTAAAAGACTTTGTGGGGCAGGAAAATATAATTGGTCAAGGGAGGATTCTGCGCAGAATCCTGGAAAAGGGGCGCCTTGAATCTTCAATAATATTCTGGGGGCCGCCGGGGTGCGGCAAAACCACATTGGCTCATCTTATCGCAAATTCGGTCGATGCTTACTTTGTGTTTTTTTCGGCGGTAACCTCCGGGGTAGCAGAGGTTAGAAGATTGATTGCGGAGGCGGATGGGCGTCTGAAAGTGGATGGGCAAAGAACAATACTTTTTATTGATGAAATACACAGGTTTAATAAAGCCCAACAGGATGCCTTTTTGCCGCATGTGGAAAAGGGCACTATTATCCTAATCGGGGCGACAACCGAAAATCCGAGTTTTGAAGTAATATCACCCCTTCTTTCAAGATGCAGGACATTTATTCTAAAGGCGCTTTCGGAGGCTGATATAGAAGCGGTTTTGCGAAAGGCCCTTGAAGATGAAACCCGGGGGTATGGTAAAAGGAATATTAAAATTTCGGATGAAGTTCTTCTTTATCTTGTTCATCTTTCATATGGTGACGCGAGAACGGCTCTTAACGCGCTTGAAATGGCGGTCGAGTCTTTGAGCGATGAATCCGGCGGGATAACTCTAACAAGAGATATTATAGAAGATTCCATGCAGAAGAAGAACCTTCTCTATGATAAGGATGGAGAGCAGCATTTTAATCTGATATCAGCATTACATAAGAGTCTTCGCGGGGGAGATCCTGATGCTTCAATTTACTGGTTATCAAGGATGCTCGAAGGGGGCGAAGAACCTCTTTATATCGCCCGGCGGCTCATCAGATTTGCTTCCGAGGATATTGGAAACGCTGATCCCGACGCTCTTTCTATAGCGATAAACGCGGCGAGAACAGTTGAGTATATTGGATTGCCGGAGTGTAAACTGGCTCTCGCGCAGGCCGCCGCCTATCTTGCCGTATCGCCGAAAAGCAATGCCGTCTATAAGGCTTACTCGGAAGCGGCAAAAGATGTAAAAAGGTACGGAGCGCTTCCCGTTCCACTCTGGTTAAGAAACGCTCCCACCGCATTTATGAAAGAAATCGGTTATGGTAAAGGGTATCTCTACCCTCATGATGCGTCTGAAGGAGTTGTAAACCAGGAATATTTACCGGAAAAACTCTCCGGGAGAAAATATTATCAACCCGCTGAAAGGGGGTTTGAGAGAGAGATAATTAAGAGGATAAAATATTGGCGGGGGCTCAGGGAGGGAGGAAAATCTGAAAAGTAGGGTGTAGAGCGATGGAGCTCTACAGCCGGAGAAAACATTTTTACTTTGCCCGATATTCGCGAATTGATCTATAGTTTAATAAAAAGGGAAGGTATGGCGGATAATAAAGACAAGAGAGGCATAAAGGAGCTGAAAGCCGAGAACGAACGGTTAAAGAATGCTATAGAAGAACTGGCTACCCTTAATGATATTGCGACAACAATAAGTTCAACTTTTTCACTTAATGAAGTAATAGGGCGGATCGTTAAAAAGTGCGTCAGACATTTTAGTGTCAGTCAGTGTACGGTAACATTGCTTCAGGAGAGTGACCCTGACGCAGCGTTGAAGACATTTATAAGAAGAGCGGATATTTCAGGAGAAGTTAATCCCTGCCGGCTGGACAGTCAATTGACAGGCTGGATGCTGAAGAACAAGAAGCCTCTAATATCTAACGATATCAGAAACGATGACCGTTTCAAAATTACCGGCATTTGTGAACAGCCTATTCATTCCCTGCTCAGTGTCCCTCTTGTTCTGAAGGGGCGGCTTATAGGTTCGATCAATCTTTTCAATAAAAAGTCCGAAGAGAATTTTTCTGAACAAAGCAAAAAATTACTTTCTATTATAGCCACGCAGTCAGCTCAGGTAATAGAAAACGCCAGGTTGTTTAATGAAGAAAAAACTCTAAAAATAATGCGGGAAGAGATGAAACTGGCTTATAATATCCAGATGGATCTTTTGCCGAAGAAAGCTCCTGAGGTCGAAGGATATGACATTTCAGGGAAGAGCATTCCCGCCAAAGCTGTCGGGGGAGATTACTTCGATTTTATTCCTGCCAGAGATAATGGACTTGTATTCTGCCTCGGAGATGTTGTCGGCAAGGGTATGCCGGCCGCCCTGTTAATGGCCAATATACAGGCGACATTACGTGGACAAATCGAAAATGAGTTGTCACTGCAGAAGTCGATGCAGAGATCGAATTCTCTCCTTTTCAGAAGTACGAACGAGGATAAATTTATCACTCTCTTTCTTGGTAAACTGGACAATAACACACACGAAATTAAATATTGCAATGCCGGACATAATTATCCGATTTTATTTAAAAGGGGCGAAAAATCTGCAACTCTCGGAACCGGGGGGCTTGTTCTTGGAGCGCTTGAGGAATTTTCATACAAGGAGGATGCGGTAATAATCGAAAGAGGCGACACACTGTTGATATTCTCAGATGGTATAACTGAGGCGTTCAATGAGGAGGGCGAACAGTTTGGAGAGACAAGACTTGAAGAAGTTGTCAGGGGATGTCCGGATTGCTCAGCCAGTGAAATTGTGGATGAAATCATTTCTTCAGTCAGACGGTTCGCGGGGAAAATGGAACAATCGGATGATATGACTCTCATGATGATCAAGCGTAAAGAGTAGTACAGGAGTAAGTGTATCAGTTCAGGAGGGGAAAATGGGGTCCACCTTTTTACTTCTATTGGTCAAGGTGAACCCCGTATTTAACTATAACTGTTCAGTTTTTACACTAAACCTTTAAATCAATCTTTTCCGCAACAGATCGCTTATTGATAACTTTCCCATTTCTTTTCGAGCTCTGGATCCTGAATAGTCTCCATGAGGTAGTCGGCACACTCTTTATTTGTTGCGCCATCATCGCGCCCCGTGATGACGATTCTCTTTTCGTATCGTCTGCAAATATCCATGGCCTTCTCCAGTTTCCTACCTTTTTCAGTGAATCCTATGTGGTTTAAAAGCATGACTCCGGCCTTCATTATACTTCCTGGATCGGCGTATTTGGCTCTGCCATCCTCTACCATCCTTGGAGCCGAACCGTGTATCGCCTCGAACATCGAATAGCGGATTCCGATGTTGGCGCTTCCCGCCGTTCCGACGCCGCCCTGGAGTTGGGCAGCCTGGTCGGTTATGATATCACCGTAGAGGTTGGGAGCGACCATGACTCTGAACTGTGTCCTTCTGACCGGGTCGATTAGCTTCGCCGTCATAATATCAATAAACCAATCATCCCACTCGACCTCAGGATAATCTTTTGATATCTCCTCTGCCATGCGAAGAAATCTTCCGTCTGTGGCTTTTACTACATTAGCTTTTGTGATCACTGTCAGTTTGTTGATATTGTTCTTTTTTGCGTAATCAAAAGCCATTCTGATTATGCGTTCTGAGCCCTGTTTGGTAATAACCTTAAAATCTACTGAGAGGTCTTCAGTAACATCAATGCCTTTGCTGCCGAGGATATAAGCGCCTTCGGTGTTTTCCCTGAAGAATATCCAATCGATATTTTCTTTAGGGACCTTCACCGGCCTCACATTCGCGAAAAGGTCAAGCTCACGCCTCATGGCAACATTCGCGCTCTCGATATTCGGCCATTTATCACCCGCCTTTGGTGTTGTCGTCGGGCCTTTTAGCAGGACATGGCACTTCTTTATTTCTTCAAGTACGTCATCCGGTATAGCCTTTTTAACCTTCGCTCTGTTTTCAATAGTTAGTCCCTCGATGTCCCTCAATTCGATTTTGCCGGATTCCATCTCGTTCTTCAGGAGAAATTTCAGGACTCTGCGAGCCTCTTTGGCTATAAAAGGGCCTATGCCGTCACCGCCCACAAATCCAATGATTATTGGTTTAAGCGATTTGTAGTCGGGTTGAACCTCGCCGACCTTCATTCTTTCAACACGCTCAAGCTGCTCTTTCATTACTATACCGAAATGTTCTTTTGCTTTTTCGATGGCGTCATTATTCATTTTGTCACCTCTCCTATTCTACCTTCTCAGGTTTGTTCGGAACATCATAAAGTATGTCATCCCAGGGGTGTCTGTAAAGACCTGCTTTGAGCCTTTTTTGATCGAAATAGTGACCCATAAAACCCATTGTTCGTCCAATGATGAAAAGAGCGTTGAAGAATCCCATCTCAATCATTTCCTTTATTTCAGCGTCCGGATAATCAAGGTTCTTTAGAAGGTCTACGCAGAGTACCCCTATACAGCCATCCACGTTCAGAATTAGAGTGTTCTTTTTCATTGTCGTGACCTTTTGAACATCGAGAGCGTAATCGAGCAGAGGAGTCTTGGGGAAGTGTTCTCTGGCAAATTCCACCATGATCTCTACTCTTACATCCGGGTCGTCTACACTGTGAATCCTGTGTCCGATACCCTGGATGCGGATATTCTTAGCTTTCATGGCGGTAATGAATTCTCTGGGAGCCATATTGTTTTCCTTGCCCCAGCTGAAGTGCTTCGCCGCGCCGTTTACCGCGCCTCCGAACCTGGGCCCGATGGTTAATATTCCGCTGACTATCGACTCTATCAGGGTTTTACCGGCTCTTGCTGTAACTATAGTATTGTGCGCTCCGGAAACCGCGGGTCCATGATCCGCGACTATCTGAATAACGAGCTCTAAAAAGTCGCGGGCGTATTGCGGCATATTCTTTTTAAACCAAAGCAGCCCCAAAACTCCGCCTATTCCGTAACCTTCCTTGATAACCTGATCTATCGGTACACCGCAATAATTGTGTACCTCGCCGGTCTCATCGCAGATGGTGGATATAAAGTTTGTGGGCTTTCTTACAATTCCCTCCGCTACAGCCTGCTTATAATCCATAGGTATGTTGGGAACGGTGGGTTCTTCTACTTCTTCAATCTTTCCTTCAGCCTTCAGCTTTTCAAATGTTTCCTTTATTTTTTCGCCGTAATCATCGAACGATTCCGGCACGACGACTCCCGCGTCCTTCAGCGCTTTGTTCTTCGCTTCGGCTGTCGTATCCTCTGAATCCGATTTTGCTCCGGCGTGTCCGAACTGAACGCCTCCGGGGAGCATCTTGGAGCAGGTTCCGGTGACCCACATTACAAGCGGTTTTGTGAGTTTTCCTTCTTTGATGGCCTCCACGATTTCGTACTCGTCTCTTCCTCCGAGTTCTCCCAGCGAGACCATCATCTTGATCTTCGGGTTCTTTTCGTATCTCAGCAGGTGATCAAGAAGGGTAGTAGCGGGATAGACATCTCCTCCAACCGCGTAGCCTTCGTAGACGCCGTCAGTATTGAGCGATACAATGTTGTATCCCTCGTTTGACAAACCGCCTGATACTGAAACAAATCCTACTGAACCGGGCCTGTAGAGCTTTGTGTCACTTATGTTTTGTATTGTTCCCGCTGCGTTGCCGATCTTAAAACAACCCGGTTTTATGCCTCCCACGGTGGCCGGTCCGATAACCCACTTGCCATGTTTCTTAGCGTAAGCCGCGATTTTGCGTGTATCCCTTTGAGGCACGCCCTCGGCAATCATTATAACGGTCCTTATGGTATCTGCTTCCAGAGCCTCCATTGTTGAATCGGCGCTTGAGCGTTCCGACGCGAAATTTACCATCACATCCGCTTCAGGGTGAGCCTCTGTGGCTTCCTTAACAGATCTGAACCTGGGCAGACGTATTTCCTTAGTCCCCCAGAACAGCTTGAAATAGCCTCCCCCTTCCGGGGTGATAAATCCAACCACGCTCGGTTCTTCCCTCTGGGAAAGATAATCAAAATCAAGCATCCTTTGGGCTGCCGTTGATTGTGAGCCGTAGATAAAGGATTTCGTATTCTTGTCAAAGAGTTCGTATTCCTTCATGTCTTACACCTCTTTCCCTTGTAGAGCTATTGAAACGATTTTGGTCATATGCGTTTCAGGACCATAAACCTCTACAGGCAGACCAAGTTTCTTTCCCATCTTTCTCATGTTAGCGAGGCCTTCTTTATAGTTCGGCCCGCCTCTTCTTACGAATATCTTGACATCTGTCTTCTTGAGAGCCTCGGAGTACTCTTCAATGGCGTCAATTATACCGGTGAAAGTCTTGGCAACATCAGTGAAGTTCGCGATGCCGCCGCCGATTATAAGGAATTTGGATCTTCCTTCAGGATCCTTCTTCTCGGTCATCAGCTTCAAAATGGTTTTTGTGTAAGCGTAAGTAAGCTCTCTGGTGGGGTTGCCGCTGTACTCACCGTAGTTGGCAAGTTCTTTGGCATAGCCCAGGTCGGTTACTGTATCCGCGAAAATAACGCTGGCGCCGCCTCCCGCCACAAGTGTCCATACGCGTCCCTCGGGGTTAAGTACGGTAAGTTTTAACGAGGCGCCTGTTCTCTCATCGAGTTCGCTAACGTATTGTTCTTCTTTTGTGCCTTTGAGCCCGAATGAACTTGGAAAAGCCGCTCCGTCCCATTTTTCCGCGCATTGATACGAAGCGTAATCGTCAAGTTTGGCCACCGTATCAAGCGGGATAATAGCGCCGTCCACAAAAGTGATCGGGTTGAATTCCAGATAGGTGAAATGGTAATCCACAGCCATCTTATATAGAGCTGTAATGAACTCCGCCATTTCCTCCGCTTTATCGCCCAGCTCACTCGGAAGAAAACCTGCGACATCAAGGTCGTCTATAGTGGACAGGATCGGGATCTTCAGTGTTGATACCGAATCCCATACCTCCTCGATATCCACGCCGCCCTTTAGAGAGAAGTGAATTGTATCCCCTTCCCTGTCGGTCGTAATGGCAAGGTAATATTCCTCTTTGTGCGGGAAGAATTTCTCCACGAGGAAGTGAGTCAGGATACCAGTGGTCTCTCCGGTTGTCTGTGTAATGGTAACCTCTTTGTTCATATGTTTTTTTATCCAGCTCTTTACTTCTTTCCAGTCCTTGTTCACAAACAGGAGATTGTTCTTTCCGCGTTTGCCGAAAAGTTGGTCCGGTTTGGCCACGAGTTTCTCGTTTTCCAGCCAGGAATATTCTCCCACCAGACCGTCGAGGTCGGTATCCGGAGATACAAGCACCTGTTTTGTTTCGAGTTTCAGATCGCTCTTGGTGAAATTTGCCAGTCCTTTAGCGATCATTCTCTTAGCGTCGAATTCTCTAATCCCTTTCTCTGCCATTTTTTAACACCTCTTTGTTTTATTTTACCTGTTTTTTAACCCAGGGTAGTTTCCCGCCGACCTTTAATATTTCTTTATCCAGATCGGAAAGGGAATGTTCAAGTTCTATCTCGAGTCCTCTGGTTTCGTTCGTCAGCTTTACAATTTTATCAAGATTCCCTATCTCTATCGAGATATCGTCTCCCTGATCGATATTGTCATAGTCGTTCGGATCTTTAAAAGTCAATGGGACAATACCGAAGTTGACAAGATTAGCCAGATGTATTCTCGCGAAGGATTTGACAACTACCGCTTTTATCCCAAGGTGTTTGGGCGCGAGAGCAGCGTGTTCCCTGCTGGAACCCTGCCCATAGTTTTCTCCTCCAATTATGAAGCCGCCCTTTTTATCCAGAGCGCGTTTCGGGAAGGTGTCATCGATCACGCCGAAAACAAACTTGGAAATTTCCGGTATATTACTTCTGAAAGGAAGTATTTTTGCTCCGGCCGGCATGATGTGGTCAGTTGTGATGTCGTCCCCAACCTTTAGAAGCACTTCGCCTTCCAGCTTGTTTGGCATAGGGTGAAACTCGGGCAATGGTTTTATGTTAGGTCCCCTGATGATCTCGATCTTTTCTGATTCATCGGGTGAAAGGGGGGGGAGGAACATGTTGTCGTTAATATTGAACTTGCCGGGCATCTCCGCTTTCTCGTATTTTCCCAGGTCGCGCGGATCGGTCAAGACTCCCGTAATAGCAGTAGCGGCTGCGGTCTCGGGACTTACAAGATAGATATCAGCGTCCTTTGTCCCGCTTCTCCCAAGGAAGTTGCGGTTGAAGGTTCTGACGGAAACAGCGCCGGAAGGAGGAGCCGCCCCCATGCCGATGCATGGACCGCAGGCATTCTCCAGTATGCGCGCGCCGGCTTGTACCAGATAGCCCATCTCGCCGCTTTCGATAAGGTGGTCGACGACCTGCCTGGAACCGGAGCTAATTGTTAAATGAAGGGTCTCTGAAATGGTCTTCCCTTTGAGAATACCGGCGACCCTTTTCATATCCAGAAGGGAGGAATTCGTGCATGAACCTATAGCGACCTGTTGAACATCAAGCCCGGCCAATTCTCTAATTGTCTTGATTTTGCCGGGGCTGTGTGGCAGTGCCGCCAACGGTTCTACTTCACTTAAGTTTATCTCCAGTATCTCGTCATAGTCGGTCTCTTCTCCCGGAACAAGCTCTGTCCAGGAATTACCGCGCTCTTGAGCCTCCAGGAAACTTTTTGTAATCTCATCACTGGGGAATATACTGGTTGTGGCGCCTGTCTCTGTACCCATATTGGTGATAGTAGCTCTTTCGGGTACGCTGAGTGTCTTAACACCGGGGCCGAAATACTCCAATACGTATCCTACGCCCCCTTTAACGCCGAGTCTTCTTAAAACTTCCAGTATGACATCCTTGGCGCTGACCCAATCCGATAGTTCACCCGTGAGTTTGATGCCCATGACCTTTGGATATTTGAGCCTATACGGTAGTCCGGCCATCGAAACGCTGACATCCAACCCGCCGGCTCCAATCGCGAAACTTCCGATCCCACCAGCTGTAGGTGTATGACTATCTGAGCCAATCAGGGTTTTGCCCGGTTCCGCGAATCTCTCCAGATGGAGCTGATGGCAGATTCCGTTACCCGGTCTTGAGAAGTGGATCCCGAATTTTTGCGCTATCGATTGCAGATAGCGGTGATCGTCCGGGTTTCTAAAATCAGACTGGAGCGTATTGTGATCAACATAACTTACGCTCAGCTCGGTTTTGACCCTTGGGATACCAATGGATTCGAACTGCAGGTAAGCCATTGTCCCGGTCGCGTCCTGGGTGAGGGTCTGGTCGATTTTTAACGCAACCTCTTTCCCTGGAACCGTTTCTCCCTCGACGATGTGATTTACTAAAATCGTCTCGGTGATGGTATTGCCCATGCTCATTTCCTCCTCTTTAAGCGTGGCAAATACAGTAAAGAATTGACAAATAACATGCTCAAAATTGCATGCACCGTCACTATAATAAAAAGAATAAAAATAGCAAATAATTCCTACAAATTTATGAAAAAAGTTTGAGAAAAGTTAAAGAATTAAGGTGATTCCTCAATTAACGGAATAAATGAAAGGATTTTCTTCGAAGGTGCATCAGATTTTTATGAAACCCCAATGTTTCTGAACTATAAATTATAAGAAATTCGAATTTCCCTATCAGCATCGGAAGTGCGAATATCCGGGTTTTAATATTTATTTTATTCCAGAGAAGCGGGGGTAATCCGGTTTAAGTGAAACAGCCTTACGGAAATAATTGAAATCTTCATAAAATTCATTTTAAATATATTTATTACCAAAAAGCCTGAGAGAGAAATAGCTTAGAATCAATTATCGAAAAATCGTCTCCCTCGATATTTGTGATCTATTTTAGAAATACCATCTTTCTCGTCTCAGTGAAATCGTCCGTAACGAGCCGGTAGAAGTAAACTCCGCTCACTACTTTAATTCCGCTTCCTTTCAGTCCGTTCCATATCTCGCTGTAAG
>DAOWMJ010000019.1 GCA_030643145.1 Candidatus Latescibacterota bacterium
AGAAGAAGAGGTTTCGGCATCGTACTCAGCAGCAATTTGTTCCGCTTTTTCCCTATCTAAATCATATAGATAAAGTGCGTCGATATCACCGCATTCCGAGTATATTCTCGCGTGATTTTTACCCAGATTTCCAGTGCCAATCACACCTGCTTTAAGCCCGCGATTTATAAGACTCAAATTCGACCCCCGGATTGTCCAGAAAAATATTCTACTTGGTTATTCCCCGTCGGCAATTCGCGATAAAATCTACTATCATTTTTGTTTCAGTTGTGTGAGCAAGTTCATCTGTGATTTTTTCAATAGCCTGGGAAACATTAAGCCCATCCCTGTAAAGGATGTAATAAGCCCTTTTTATAACTTCTCTTTGCTTTGAGGTAAAACCCCTTCTCTGAAGGCCTACGCTGTTGATACCGCTTATCTTGGGAGGAATGCCGGCTACTTTAACGAAGGGCGGAATATCTTTTGATATCCTGCTCCCCCCCCCGATAAACGCGTGCGCTCCAATTGATACGAACTGATGTACAGGCACCATCCCGCCAATTATCACATGATCATGAATTTCTATATGTCCCGCGAGGTTAACAGCATTTGCAAGAATTACATTGTCATAAAGAATACAGTTGTGAGCTATATGGACATATGCCATTAAAAGACAATTGTTACCTACAATAGTACTCTCTCCTTCATCAGTAGCGCTATTTATTGTAACAAATTCACGTATTGTATTATTGTCTCCTATCTTTACATAACTTTCTTCGCCATTGTATTTAAGATCCTGCGGAGCTGTACCAATAGATGCGCCGTGAAATACCTCATTATTGTTTCCTATCTCTGTACGGCCGCCTATAAACACATTGCTGCCTATTTTAGTATCTTTGCCAATCTTAACATTTTCTTCAATTACCGAAAAGGGGCCGATAGAGACATTTTCCTCTAGTATAGCACCTTCTTTTACTATCGCCATCTTATGGATTGATATTGACATTTCAGCCTCTCAACGCTTTATTATCGATGAAGTAAGAATTGCTTCAGCAACAAGTTTCCCATCGACGTATGCTTTGCCCTTCATCTTGCAGAATTTCCTCTTAAGTGAAACCATCTCCAGTTCAAACCGAACTTGATCTCCCGGGACAACAGGTTTCCTGAATTTCGCCTTATCTATACCGATAAAATATACCAGGTATTTGTCAGGGCTATCAACGGAGGAAAGCAAAAGAATCCCCCCAACCTGCGCCATCGCTTCAACAATCAATACAGCCGGCATTATTGGGTACCCTGGGAAATGTCCCATAAAAAAAGGTTCATTTATGGTTACATTCTTTATCCCGACAACCCTTTTATTATCCTCAAGTTCCAATATCCTGTCAACAAGGAGGAAGGGGTACCTGTGAGGCATAATACCCATAATATCGTTTATATCCCATGACTTATCAGTTACTCCGTCAGCGATCTTTTTCCCGCGTCTGTAAACGTCAGATAATAATTTTGAAAATTCCAGATTATTATCATGTCCGGACTTAATAGCAATTATATGACCTTCCAGAGGAGCTCCGGCGAATACAAGATCCCCGATAAGATCAAGGATCTTGTGCCGTACAAATTCGTCCTGAAAACGCAGAGGTTTTTCGTTCAAAATCTTGTTGTTATCCACGACAACTGCATTCTCTAAAGTGCCCCCCTTTATGAGCCCCTGTGATTTCAACATCTCCACATCAGACATCAGGGCAAAGGTTCTGGCTGGCGCAATCTCTTTCCTGAACATTTTCGGATTAATATCAAAGGAAATATACTGAGTGCCTATACAGGTACTTTTATACTCAATAGTAAAACTAATTCTAAATCCTTCATATGGAAGAGCTATAAGCTCAACATCCCCATTTTTGTATGAAAGAGGTTCCTTTATTTTGAACGATCTTACTGGCAGGCTTTGGTTCTCATACCCGACACTGTCAAATAATTTTACTATCTCCGCGCAGCTTCCATCATGCGGTTCCGGTGGTTCATCAGCATCCAGTTCAACAATCAGATTGTCAATCTGAAGCCCTGAAATAGACGCCAGAACATGTTCGACAGTATGAATTTTATGCCCATTTTTTGTTAATGTTGTGTTTCGAATATTTCTTCCAGAATAAATAAATTCCGCCTTAGCGGGAATTTCCACAACAGGTTCAAGGTCTACCCTTCTAAAAACAACTCCGGTATCGGGAGCAGCCGGTTTAAAAACCATTTTAACCGTTTGCCCCGTATGAAGCCCTACGCCCTCGTAAGCAACTGATTTTTTAATCGTCTTCTGTTGACGAATCACCATCGCATCCTTTCTGAATTTCCTCCACTTTATTTTTTAAATCTCTAAATTCTTTAAGCAAATTCGGCAGACGTTTTGTTGCCGCGTAAATTTTCCGGGCAACTGTGTGCTCCCTCGCAGGATATCCTGAAACTCTTGTGCCGGCCGGAATAGATTTTGTAACTCCGCCCTGAGCCCCAACTTTTACATTATCTCCGATTCGAATATGCCCTACCAAGCCCGACTGTCCTGCCAGAACAACATTTTTCCCGAGTTCAGTACTGCCGGATATGCCTGTCTGGGCGGCAACAATAGAATTTTCACCAACAATTACATTGTGGGCTATTTGAACCAAATTATCAATTTTTACCCCATGTTCGATTATAGTTTTTCCAGTCGTTGCCCTGTCGATTGTACTGTTAGCACCTATTTCTACATCATTTCCAATTACCACAATCCCTATTTGTGGGATTTTCTGATGTATCCGTCCCTCTTGCGCGTATCCAAACCCATCGCTTCCAATGACAGCTCCAGAATGAATTATTACTCTGTCACCCAGACGACAACCTTCCCGAATAGTAACATTGGGATATATCAAACAATCATCTCCAATTTCCACACCATCACCTAAATACACAAATGGTAATATTGTAGTCCTGTTTCCAATCTTGACATCTTCGCCGAGATGAACATTCATACCAATATGCATCTCTTTTCCAAGCTGCACATTGTCATTAACTGAAATTGTTTTATTAATCCCTCTCCTATATTTCTCAGTATGAGGTTTGTCAAAAAGCTTAACGACTTTGAAAAACGCGAGGTAGGGGTTTTCAGTTTTAATGATTGAACCTGAAAATATTTCTGTGATATCAGCTGAAGCAATAATAGCAGAAGCCTTCGTTATGCTCAGAAAGGATTCATATTTTGGATTTGCCAGAAATGTTATTTCACCTTTACCGGAACTTTTTATTCCAGCTACTCCTGTAATTTTAAGATCTTTGTCGCCAATAACCTGCCCGCCTACAATATCAGCAAGTTCTCCAAGTAAAAAGGAAGACATAATTACTTTCCGATCTAACTCTTGTTCCTTTTTGTAAGAAAAACAAAGAGAAAAAAGAATTTTAATGACATGCTACGGCTGCTGCACAGTGGTATACTCTTTTTTGAGTCTTTCAAGTGTTTTCTCAGTTAGATCAATAGAGTCTTTCCCGTACAAGACGGTTCCCTGCGCCGCGTCAAGGACAATAGTATATCCTTCTTCTTCCGCAATCTCCGCGATAACCTTATTGATTTTTTCAACAATCGGATCTGTCAATTCCTTGTTCCTTTTTGTCGCTTCACCATTATCTCCGAATATTCTCTGCATATATTCCCTATATTCCTTGATACTTTGGTCCATAACTAGTTTCTTCTCTGTAATTTTTGCCTCACTAAGCATCAAACTCTGGGATTGAAGTTCCTCCCTCATCTGGGCTATTTCAGCTTCCATCTCTTCAGCCTTTTTCTTCCAGTTTGATACTTCTTTCTTATAGGTCTCTTCGGCCGTTATCGTTTCACTGAAATTAGCAAAGATCTTTACAGTGTCTATATACCCGATCTTGACTTCCTCAGATATAGCCATTCCTGCGGGCATAACCGTAAACAAATAAACAATGACCAACACTACCGATAATTTCTTCAAAACAATTCTCCTTTCTTTAAACAGCATTAATACAATATATCAATTTTACCAAACTACAAAAACAACTTTTTAAAAGAATGTTCCAAAATTAAAATGAGGTTCCCAGCTCCCTCCACCTTCTTTGTCAAATCCATAACCGTAATCCAACCCGAGATTCCCCATCCCGGGTATTTCAACCCTTACACCCACTCCAAGCCCTCTTCTTAAATTAAACGGATTTGCCTCCATAAAGGAATTCCATGTATTACCTGAATCAAAAAAGAAAAGACCGTAAATCTGCCTGGAAAAAGGAAAAACTATCTCCTGAGTGTATTTTACCATAAACCTTCCGCCAACATACGGATCATTCCCATCGGGTACTATCTGATAGTAATCATAGCCTCTTAAAGAGTATGTCCTATTACCTCCCATTCTGAATTTTTCAAAATCCTTAACCTCAGACCCACCGTAGCCGTCAATCAATCCCGCGTTAAAATCAAGGTGGAATGTAAATTTCCAGAAGAGGGTTCTAAACCACGACATTCCAGCTCTATATCGAACAAACTTCACGTTCCCCTTCAGGGGTCCTCCAGCCAGCTCGGCGCTTAATTCTGAAATGGAGCCTACCGTCGGGTGAAAAGGACTATCCGTAGAATTTCTTACCAGACTTAGCGTGATTGTACTTTTGTTCATAGGCCATTCAATATTTCTAAGAGCACCGTAAACCGGATACGCCTCATCGAAGTTAGACAATTCCACCATCTCAAACCTGTAGCCAAGAAATATTCTCGTATAATCCAGAACCGGCATAGGATGTCCGAACTGAACAGAGAATCCCTTACGCCTGTCGGTATAGTATTGCTGGTGAATTCTATCCTGTACCCAGTTAAAAAGAGTTACCGAAAGAACTGTTTCACTATTAAAGAGATGAGGCTCAGAATACCGGATATTCATATTCTCCCTGTATCTGCCAAATTCCCAGTCGATACTAACGTTTTTCCCTCTGCCGAAGAGATTGTTTTCTGAAAGCCCTATAAAACCGCTCAGTCTGTTTAGCTGTGAAAATCCAAACCCGAGCTTGAAGTTGCCGGTTTGTTTTTCTTCAACACTCAGAAGAAGATTAATATCCCCTTCATCATTAATTTTCTTCGGGTCAAGTTTGGGAGGTTCCTTAAAATATCCGGATTGAAATATTTCTCTTACGCTTCTTTGAACATCTTTTAAAACAAACATATCTCCAGGATAGATATCAAGTTCCCTTCGTATGACATTCTCAAATGTCTTTGTGTTGCCGCTTATTCTAATTTCATTTATTCTGCCCTGTTGATTTTCCTCTACCCGCAGTTCTAGACTAATATTCCGCCCGTCGAGCCTCTGGGAAGGAATAATGCGGCTCCATATATACCCCTTCTCCCAGTAGAGACTGTTTATCATCATCTGCATATTTTCAATCTTCCCGAGTGAGAAAGGTTCCCCTTTTTTAAGCAGAATGCACTTTCGGATTTCCGGGTCACCGACCACACTATTACCCGACCAGGTAATATCCCCTACGTAAAACTTTTCCCCTTCATCAATCTTAATAAAAATATCGATATGCTTGCCGTCATCTACCGCATCTCTCCTATACAGCTCAACTCTAGCGTCGATATATCCAATTTCAGCGTAACTTCTCCTGATATTTTCGAGATCTTCTTCAAAAACCTTCGGCTTAAACTCTCCTCCGCTTATCCATCCCTCTTCACTTGTCTCCATAATATCCCGCAGTTTATCAGATTCCAATGCCCCATTTCCGATAAAATCTATGTGGGCTATGCTAACCTTTTTGCCTTCAGAAATTCGATATTCCAATTCTACTTTATCTTCTTCCCTAAGAGATAACTTTTCCACTCTTATCTGTGCGTTATTATATCCTTTCTCCCCGTACAATTCTTCTATCGATACTATATCGCGTGAAATAGCCTCCGGCCTGGCGAAAAGCCCTTCTCTCAACCTTAATTTATTCTTTATGTCACTAGTTTCTATCTTTTTGTTTCCAAGAATACGAATCTTTTTGATACGTGGATACTCTTTAACCCGCAGTGTTATTATCGCTTTGCCTCCCTCTTCGCTGTAAAGCGCTACAATATCGGAGAAATTCTTTGTTTGCGCAAGCCGTTTAATCCCCTGTGACACCTTCGGAGTTTCGTATTCTGCTCCAACCCCTAGCCCGCTGATCAAAAGTATCTCTTTCGTTGATACATAATTATTCCCTTCAACTTCCACCCTTCCTATAACAATCGCTCCTGAAGGTGAAGAGAAAAAGGAAACCAGCGTTAAGACCGTGATCAATATCAGATTTATCTTTTTCATACGCTATCTTTCTTTTTCTATAATAATCTGAAGGATTTTATCACAGATTCTAAATAGGCGCAATCAAATGATGCTTTCCATCCAACAGCAATTTAATACTATTGAATTAAGAATGCACGATGATATTAGCATTTATTACGCGAACTTCATAGAAACCCCGCGATCAGCATCTACAACCAGAGACGCCACTAACCTTGTAGGGTAACCTTAATAATTTTATACGAATATAGCAATGAATTGTTCCGGGATTTAAAAGGGGAGACGTTCTTTTAAACTACTTATAACAGCGCCTTTTTACCACTTTTAAATATAAGATTTTTTCCTTCGCGGTCTGTTGTCACAATAAGCTTTTCGTTCTTTTTAATTTCCCCGCTTAACATTTTTTCGCTTAGAGGATTTTCCAGAAGACGCTGTATCGCGCGCTTTAGAGGCCTGGCTCCAAGTGATGGCTCATACCCGTTGGCCAGTATTACCTCTTTTGCTTCAGTGGTTATTTCAAATTTGAATTTCCGGGCTTCAAGTCTTGAATAAAGATCCTTAAGAAGAATATCAATAATCTTCATCAGGTCATCCTTGTTCAACTGACGGAAGACTATCATTTCATCCAGCCTATTGATAAATTCCGGATTAAATATCTGCTTTGTAGCATCGATGACCTTGCTCTTCATATGCTCGTACCCGGATTTTTCCTCATCCTCAGCAGCTACAAAACCCATCCCCTTTTTACCCTTAATATCTTTGACTCCGGCATTTGAAGTCATAATAAGTACAGTATTCTTAAAATCGATCCTTCTGCCGAATGAATCGGTAATACATCCCTCTTCAAGTATTTGCAGAAGTATGTTAAAAACATCCGGATGAGCCTTTTCAATTTCGTCCAGAAGAACAACAGAATAAGGCCTTCTGCGAATTTTTTCAGTTAACTGTCCTCCTTCTTCATATCCGACATAGCCGGGAGGCGCTCCCATTAGGCGGGAAACTGAAAACTTTTCCATATACTCCGACATATCAATTTGAATAAGGGCGTCCTGTTTTTCAAACAGAGTAGCCGAAAGAGTTCTTGCAAGCTCAGTCTTACCCACGCCGGTAGGGCCAAGAAAGATAAAAGAACCTATTGGCCGTTTAGGATCTCGAAGTCCCGCTCTGTTTCTTCTGACAGCTTTTGACACGGCTTCAAGCGCTTCCTCTTGTCCTATAACTCTTTTTCTCAGCTCATTTTCAAGGTTAAGGAGTTTTTTTGTTTCTTCTTCCTCAACATCAGAAACAGGAATACCTGTTATTTCAGCTATTACGTAAGCAATATCCTTCTCGGTAACCACAGAGTTGCTTTCCCTTCTGCTTTCCCTCCATTTACGCTGCAACTTTTCTAATTCATTTTTCATTTCCTTTTCAGTATCTCTGAATGAAGCGGCTTTTTCAAATTCCTGAGCCTGAATGGCTGATTCCTTTTCTTTTGTTATGTTATCAATTTTCTCCATGAGTCCGGCCTGTTCTTCAGGCATCGTTGAAACGGAAAGCCTCGCCCTGGCGCCGGCTTCATCAATGATATCGATCGCTTTATCAGGTAAAAAACGGCCCTGAATATACCTCTGGGATAGATATACAGCCTGTTCTATCGCTTCATCCGTAAACTTTGTCCGGTGATGTGCTTCGTATTTATCCCGGAGCCCAATAATTATATTTATGGTTTCTTCCTCTGTGGGAGGATTTATGAGAATCGACTGAAATCTTCTTTCAAGCGCTCCGTCTTTCTCAATATGTTTTCTATATTCATCAAGAGTAGTAGCTCCAATACACTGAATCTCTCCCCTGGCAAGCGCTGGTTTAAGCATATTGGAAGCATCAATCGCTCCCTCCGCTCCGCCTGCCCCGACAATAGTATGAATCTCATCAATAAAAATAATTATCTGGTCATTACCGCTTATCTCGCCAATTATTGTTTTCAGCCTTTCTTCGAATTGCCCCCGGTACTTTGTTCCGGCGACAACGCTTGATAAATCAAGGCTGACAATTCTTTTGTTCCTTAGAAGACCCGGGATATCATTTTTAACTATCTTCTGAGCCAATCCTTCAAGGATGGCCGTTTTGCCCACGCCGGGCTCACCTATAAGAACAGGATTATTCTTCTTCCTACGGCATAATATCTGAACAATCCGGCCGATTTCTCTTTCTCTGCCAATAATCGGGTCAAGTTTATTATCTCTTGCAAGTTCTGTAATGTCTCTGCCGAACTGGTTCAAGTTGGGAGTTTCAGTCTGTGTGTTCGATCCCTTGCGAGCTCCAATACCTCCGGTATTTTGAAGAAGTTTCATAATTTCGTTTCGAACCTTCTTCCTATCCACACCGAGCTCCAGCAAAACTCTGGCAGCTACCCCTTCACCCTCCCTTATTAAACCAAGAAGCAGATGTTCAGTTCCGACATAATTATGACTCAACAACCTTGCCTCTTCTACCGATAATTCAAGAATCCTCTTCGCTCTTGGAGTCAGAGGAATCTCACCCAGAGTCAGGGTGCCGCCCGTGGGGCGCACAATATTTTCTATCGCCTTCTGGATCTGCTCCAGATTAAGCCCCAATTTTTTAAGTACCCTCGCCGCGATCCCCTCTCCTTCTCTTACTATTCCCAAAAGGATATGTTCAGTCCCAATATAATCATGCTGCAGTCTATTCGCTTCATCACGAGCAAGATAAATAACTTTCCTGACTCTTTCGGTAAATTTGTCATTCATAATTCTTTTTTCATCCTTTCGGGTATATTTAAGCTTCCCCGTTTTCCTTCAAAACAAATCTTATATAATCGGCCCTGGCGATATCTCTTTCTTCAGGAGTCATAACCTTTCCTGATAAATCCTGCAAATGAATCGGCTGAATCTTGATCAACATCTCATTCAGATCAACCAGCTTGATATCGGAAAGTATTCCAATCCCTACACCCATACGAACTTCTGATATCAGTTTCATTGCTTCTTTTGAATTTATTATCCTAGCATTCTTTAATACGCCAAAAGACCTGCACACTCTATCTTCAAGCAAAGTATGTGCCTCTTTCATCAATCTGTCGCGAGCCTTCTTTTCAAATTCAAGTACCTTTCTTATATGCATTTCCATATTCTTAACTGTTTCATACTCTGAAAGTCCCAGTGTAATACTGTTGGATACCTGGAAAATATTTCCGACAACCTCACTCCCTTCCCCATATGTCCCTCTTACCGACAACCTGACATGCCTCATCCCGTCAATAACCTGACGTATATCATTATTATGGACAAGTCCGGGAAGATGAACAAGAGTTGATACCCGAAGGCCGGTTCCAACATTTGTCGGGCACGCTGTCAAATATCCGATTCTCCGTGAAAAGGCGTAATTAAGCTTCTTATCTAACTGATCATCCAGCAAGGTTACCTTTAAAAAAACCTTCTTCACCGAAAGACCGGCGTCAATCGCGTACAATCTTAAATGATCTTCTTCATTTACCATTGCTCCGAGTCTTTCATCCTTGGAAACTATAAGACTCCTGTTTTGGAAAAACTTAACCATTTTATGGGATATAAGCCTTCTTTCGGCAAGCACCATACGCTCAAGCTCTGAAAGAACGTCCATATCAATAACTAATCCCTTAGCAAGCAGTTTCGTGCCAAGTACTGCCTCCTTTATTTTAACTCGCAATTTCTTTAAGTCTTTTTCATTAGACCAATTCGTAAAGGTCCATTTCTCAAGATTCCTAGCCAGTCTCACTCGGGTTGAAAGAACCATATCATTTTCAAATTCACCCTTTGTAAGCCACTCAGCCGATCCGCCGGTCAATTTCTTAAAATCGTTTTTCATTTCTCGCTATCTTTTGCTGAATCCTTGATGCTATTTATTTCATCCCTGATTACGGCAGCTTTTTCGTAATTTTCCACTTCCACAGCACTGTTTAATTCTTCACGTAATTTGATCATTTTTCTTTCCAGGCTAACCTCTTTGCCAAATCTGGAGGGAATTTTGCCCGTATGCCTGGTATCTCCATGAATGCTTTTCAGGAGAGGAAAGAGTTGCTCGCTGAATGACACATAGCATTGGGAACAACCGAGCAGTCCCCCCTTTTTTAAAAAGGCGTACTTCATTCCACAATTCGGACAAATATTTCCGGTTTTTTTCTCGGAAGCAGACTCCTTTGAGAACCCCATAAGTCCCCCGAGAAGATCGCCTTTTTCAATATTACTCTTTTTAAGATAATCGAAACCCTTTTCCTCAGCACACTGCCTGCATAAATGTATCTTCTCCACCTCGTTTCCCACCATATTAGTAAAATGAATGGTTGCTTCTCTTTTCCCGCAAAATTGACAGAGCATTCTCTTATTCTCCTTCAATCAATAAGCCTTCTTTGAGTGTAAGACATCTATCAGCTTTTTCCATAAGTTCTTTTTTGTGAGTAACGACAATAAAAGTTTGCTTCTTCGTTTTACTCAGCCTGAAAATCAGAGAGTGCAGCAACTCGCTGTTTTTATCATCAAGATTACCGGAAGGCTCATCAGCCATAATGATTGCCGGGCCATTCATTAAAGCTCTGGCAACGGCCACTCTCTGTTGTTCACCGCCGGACAACTCTGCTGGACGATGAGAATATCTGTGCGATAACCCAACTTCAGCAAGAAGCTCTTTTGCTCTCTTTCTTGGGTCATCTTTTGCACCTCGGCCGACAAGGGCGGGCATGATCACATTTTCAACGGCGCTGAACTCCGGAAGAAGATGATGAAACTGGAAAATAAATCCGAAACGGCGATTTCTTATCTCATTTATTTTCGAGTTAGTTGAATCAGCCGGATTTATTCCGCAAATCTCAATTTCTCCGCTGTCAGGAAGATCGAGTGTTCCGAGAATATGAAGCAGCGTACTCTTACCTGCTCCTGAATCTCCATAAATCACTATAACTTCACCCTCTTCAGCGCTAAAATCGACACCTTTGAGGACATCTATCCGCTCATCCTTGCCATGAAAAGATTTTATAATATTTTTTGCCGTTATAACGCTCATAACTTCCTCACGGTAAATATAATTCTTCAATATTACATGCGCAAGAAACTACAAGAGGATTCCCGCGCCGACCCTCTAATCATACTGAATCGCGTCAAGTGGAAGAACATGACAAGCTTCCCAACTTGGGTAAACAGTCGCGATAATAGAAATTGCTAACGAGGCCATCCCTATCATCAAAATATCGATACCCTTTACTACAACGGGCAGGGTATTTATAAAATAAACATCGGGCGGCAGATCAAGGTGGATCTTTTTCAATATCATCGCCGCCGCAAGACCGCCGATAACCCCGAGAGAGGTGCCGATAAATCCGATAATTGTACCCTCAATCATAAAAATGGACATGATACCGCCGGAAGATGCCCCCATTGAACGAAGAATCCCTATTTCACTCCTCTTTTCCATAATAACCATGGTCAACATGCCGACCAGATTAAAAGCTGCAACCAGAATGATTAAAGCAAGAAGCAAAAACATCAGTATCTTTTCGACCTTGATGTAACTGAATAAATTACTGTTCATATTTATCCAGTTGTTCGTACCATACTCATATGAATGGAGTAAATCCCTGATTTTTGAGTCAACAATATCCGCCCTGTAAATATTATCCAACTTAATACCAAATCCCCTTGTAGAACCTTCGAAATCAAAAAATTGTTCCGCCTCCTTTATATCAATATATGCGAAGCGTGAATCAAATTCGTAAACACCTGTCTTAAAATAAGCGACAACCCGAAAATCACGGGTCCTCGGCTTCATCACCCCGGCCTGAAGACGTGCGGGGGCGCTGACGAGACTAACCTTTTCACCCATTGAAATTCTGAGAGCCTTTGCCAGTTCCTCCCCCAGAACAATACCCGGAACGGGGTTTTCATCCTCAAACCAGTCTACGTTAAATGAATTTATATCAGGCCTGAATGAATCGATTACAGCGGAAACATTTCTCTCACTCTCTAAATCGACCCCTTTAACAATTACCCCCTTTATCTTCGCCTTTACACCTGGTATAAGTTCATAATAGATAAGTGATTCACCCCTCACAAAGAGGGATGTAGAAAGAACTTCAGATAGTTTTTCTACTTCGACAGCGACCGAGTCTATCTTGTTCCACGACCCCTTTGTTCTGGAAAAAACAAGTGCGTGAGTATTAAATTCAACGATGCGGGTTCTGAGTTCTTCTTCAAATCCGTTCATTAGGGATAAAACTATTATCAAGGTAGCGACACCGACAAAAGTACCGCCCACAGCAACCAGTGTTACTCTTGAAACGAAACCGCTCCGTCTCTTTGTCCGTAAATGTCTCAGTGCTATTGACAGTGAATAATGCATATCCAACTTTCTGTTTTAATCTCGGCCTTCCTCGGGCCTCATCTGCGGAAAAAGAATTACATCACGAATAGAATGAGAATTCGTAAGAAGCATAACCAACCTGTCTATCCCCACTCCAAGTCCTCCTGTCGGAGGAAGTCCATGCTCAAGGGCCATAATATAATCCTCATCAACAGGATGAAATTCCCCGGCGCTCTTTTCTTTTTCTCTAACCTGTTCTTCGAACCGCCGGCGCTGATCAAGCGGGTCATTTAATTCACTGAAAGCGTTAGCAATCTCAAATCCCGCGATATAAGGTTCAAACCTTTCTACAAGACCATCCACCTCTCTGTGTTTCTTTGCCAGAGGAGAAATTTCAATGGGATGATCAGTAATGAAAATAGGCTGTATCAGCTCCGGTTCGACGAGTTCGGAAAAAAGAAGGTCCAGAAGAGATCCCCTCGACAATCCCTTTTCCAAAGCGAGCCCCTTTTCCAAAGCTGCCTTTTCAAGCTCCTTTTTATCAGCGTTCTTAAGATCTATGCCCGTTTTTTCCTCTAGGGCGCCAAAAAATGTTTTCTTTTCCCATGGGGGTTTCAGATCAATTTCGTATTCTCCATAAGTAATCTTATATCCTCCGTACAGGCCATTGCAAATAGACGCAATCATATCTTGGAGAAACTTCATCATATCATTGTAATCCCAATAGGCGGCATAACACTCCATCATTGTAAATTCAGGGTTATGAGACCTGTCCATACCTTCATTTCTGAAGTCCCTGGAAAATTCAAAAACTCTTTCCATTCCCCCGACGACCAGCCTCTTTAAATAGAGTTCATCCGCGATTCTCAAATAAAGATCAATGCCCAGAGAGTTATGATGTGTAGTAAACGGCCTTGCCGAAGCACCGCCGTAAAGAGACTGCAGTATCGGGGTATCAACCTCAAGAAATCGACGCTCCTTCAAATACTCTCTCATCGAATCAATGATCTGTGATCTTTTTATAAAGATATCCATCACATCATCATTTACTATCAGATCCAGATACCTTCTTCTATACCTGAGCTCTTTGTTCTGAAGGCCGTGGTATTTTTCAGGAAGCGGAAGAAGCGATTTGCTCAGCAGTTCAATCTCTTTCACCCTTACCGTAAGCTCTTCGGTGCGGGTCTTAAAGAGAACTCCCTTTATACCGATAAAATCTCCGATATCAAGCAGCTTGAATAGTTTAAAATCACTTTCCGTGACCTTTTCATCCTTGATATAAAATTGAATTCTCCCCGTATTATCCTTTATATCTCCAAAAGAAGTATGCCCGTGCCCCCGCATAGCCATAATCCTGCCTGCCAGCAAAACCTCTTCTTCTTTTTCTATTAATTCGCTGTGCTTTTCCGTCAGTTCCCCTATGGCGTGCGACCTGCTGAAACCGTACGGATAGGGATTCACTCCCATCTGCCGAATCTTGTCCAGCTTCAGAATTCTCTGCTGCCTTTCACGTATACCTTCCATTTTTGATTTGCTGTCCACTTTATTTTTTCCTTTCCTTCCATCTGAGGTAGGCTTCGATAAACTCCTCAATTTTTCCATCCATTACAGCAACCACATTACCTGTTTGAACATCTGTCCGATGATCCTTTACCATGGTGTAGGGATGAAAGACATAGCTTCTAATCTGATGCCCCCACGATATATCCTGTTTTACTCCAGCCAATTTTGCCTTCTCTTTTTCCTCTTCTTCCAGAAGTTTTGAGTAAATCCTCGATCTTAACACCTTCATTGCCATTTCCCGGTTTCTAAGCTGAGAGCGTTCATTCTGACATTGAACAACTATTCCCGTAGGAAAATGCGTAAGCCTCACGGCCGACGACGTTTTATTTACGTGCTGTCCCCCCGCGCCGCTCGCACGGTATGTATCTATCCTGAGGTCATCCGGTTTTATTTCAACTTCGATCTCTTCATCTATCTCCGGGTAGACCAGAACAGACGCGAATGAGGTATGTCTTCTGTGCCCGGCATCAAACGGCGATATTCTGACTAATCGGTGAATACCACTTTCAGCCCTCAGCTTACCATACGCGAAATCACCGCGCACTTCGAGAGTAACATTTTTTATCCCTGCTTCATCACCGGGCTGCAGATCAAGAAACTTATATTCGTAATCATTGTTATCCAGGTATCTCGTATAGAGCCTGAGCAGCATTTCGGTCCAATCCTGCGATTCGGTTCCTCCAGCACCAGGATGAATATTAATCAAAGCGTTATCGTTATCATGTTCTCCTGAAAGGAGCATGCGCAGTTCAAATTTGTCAATCTCTTCTGTAAGTTTTTTTAATTCAGGCGTGATCTCAGTGACAATCGACCCGTCTTCTTCACTATCACAGAGTGTTACTAATTCCTGAAGGGATTCAATACGATTCTCAATCCTGCTATACGGACCTAAAACGGACTTGTGTGTTTTAAGTTCCTTTACCAGCTTCTCAGCTTCAATCTTGTTACCCCAGAAATTAGGACCGCTCATCTTCTTTTCAATCGTGGAGATCCTCTTGTTTAAAAATTCGAGGTCAAAGATACTCCCGCATTTTAGCAAGCCGCGTCGTAATCATTTTCATGTTTTCATTTACTTCATTCATATTCACCTTGTCACTCATCGCTTCCCTCCATATTCTAGCCGAATTCAATATCTGTCAGCGGCAAGGCCGCTTCGCCCCTCAATCAGCATTACTATTAAGAAAATCATTCCTTACCGTTTCCGCAATAGCTTTTAGTTCTTTCATTGAGCAAACGGTGTTTATTACCACATCACCTTTATCCCAAT
>DAOWMJ010000097.1 GCA_030643145.1 Candidatus Latescibacterota bacterium
ATTCCCCCGATGCCCGGAGAGTATTTTGATATTGTACTCTTCTCGAACACAGCGCCGATTATAGAAAAAAGGTATGTGCTAAGCCTGCCGCCCGGCAAGCTGCTTCATTCAGAAGTCTATAACGGTCCCCTTTATTCCAGCACTACCTATTCCGGTGATAGAACAGAGTACGCGTGGTGGGGGCTTAACCTCCCTGCGCGAATTCATGAACCCAGCCAGCCGGCCCAGAGCGATTATGTCGCGAAGGTTGTTATGGCGACCGTTAAGGACTGGGAGGCAAAGAGCAGCTGGTTCTTTGACATTAACCGAGACCAGTTCGAGGTTACTGAAGCGATCAAAGCAAAAGTGGAAGAAATTTTCCGTGAGGCGAATCTTTCAAATGCATCGGAGGAGCGCAAGGCGGAAGCGCTGCTTCACTGGACAGCTCAAAATATCCGCTATAGCGGGCAGACGATGGGTGAGGGGGAGGGGTTTACCCTCCATTCCGGCTCGATGATCTTTGAACAACGCAGCGGTGTATGCAAAGATATCGCCGGCATGCTGATTACAATGATGCGGGCCGCGGGAATGGACAGTTACGGCGCTATGACTATGGCCGGGAGCCGGATCGACGATGTGCCCGCCGATCAGTTCAATCATTGTGTATGCGCGCTGCGCAAGGCTGACGGTTCCTTCGAGATGTACGATCCGACGTGGGTGCCGTTTAACAACAATATCTGGTCGCTGCTGGAGGCCGAACAGCACTATCTGGTCGGTACTCCCGGAGGGGAAACGCTTGACAGGATAGCCTACAGCTCTCCTGAGGAATCCCCGTTAACTATTATTCATAAAGCAAAACTGCATGGCGACGGCACCCTGGAGGGGACATTCAGGCTTTCCGGATCGGGCGCGCTCGACAGCAGATTACGTGGAATCATTGCCAACAGCCACCTCGGGGAACTCGATTTAACAATCGCCGGGCTACTCGCTCCCATAAGTAACCGCGTCGAGCGGATAAAATATAAGTTTCTTAAACCCGACGATTTCAGCCGGGACATGTGGATTACAATCAATTATTATATTCCCCGCTTCGCCCTTCGGGTAGAGGAGGGATACGAATTTACCAGTCCTCTGATGAAACTGGTGCTTAACAACGGCCGTCTTTTCCGCGCCGCGTCCACCAGTTGGAATGAAAAACGCGAAACAGATCTCTTCTTATATTACACTCAACTTATCGATGGAACTGAGACGATCAAAATGCCGAAGGGCTATAAAACCGTTGATCCTCCCTTCTCCAGGGAGATTGATCAAAGATACGCGTATTTTAAGGGTACGAGCCGAATGGATGGCCGTGACCTTGTGATTAATCATCGCGCCGAGATACGAAGGCGGCAAATTCCGCCGGACGGATACGACGGATTCAAAGAGGCAATCGATCAGGCAAAAAAATGGAGCGAAGAAATCTTTCATATTGAGAAAGGGGGCAAATAATGAGATCAATACGAACCGGCAGTTCAGTTATCAGTCAAATATTTCTTTTGCTTATTATAGCTGCTCCACTCTTCGCGGAATCGATGGGTGTCTCGGATGGACACGATCTTGACAGGCTTTGGGCTCAAGCTGAAAAAGAGTTTGATCTTTCCAGCCAGGATGCTGTTCTGCTTCTCGAAAGCAGGCATATTACTATCCTGGAGAGCGGGGGTTTGCGCGCACGTATACATCGCGTTGTCTGGATTGGGACTGAAACAGGAATCAGAGACTACGCGGATCTGAGAGTTCCATATAATTCGGCCGCTTCAAGTTTGAAAGTAATTAAGCTTCGCACTTGGCGCGATGAAAAATGGTGGCCGGACAAGACGAAAATCAGTTCAATTGCCGTTGTAGAGACACTTCCCTTCGAGTTGACCGGAGCGGATGATTATACCGACATACGGGAAACGATGCTCCTGCACGATGGTGTGGAGATACCCTGTATTATGGAAACTGTCTATGAGATAGAGGAGTTCTCAGGGGCGAAATACGGCAGCGACGCCCTCTGGGTATTCCCGCGACACGATTCCGCGGTTCTTGTAGAATATAATATCACTATTCCAGAGGATTACTCCTTTCATTTTATCAATGGAAACGACGCTCCAGTGCCCGAGGTGAACCGTAACGCTGAGAAGAAGGCGACTTACCGGTGGAAGATGGAGAAGGTCGGCAGGCTGGGATCCCCTCGTATCGCAGATCCCGCGAGTTACGCCCCTTACCTGGTATGGTCAACATGGAAAGACTGGGATCGGCTTGGCCGGAAGATCACGTCGAACTTTGATGAAGCCGCCTGTTTGAACGGCGCGCTCGTCGACACTTTGGCTCAGTGCATAGAAGATGAGCCGGGGACGGCGTCGAAGGCGCGCGCGGTAGTTGATCTTGTTAACGAATACACCAGCGGCATTCATTATAATTCCCGTTTCTGGTTTCTCTCCCCGCGTCCGGCGGAGCGAACATGGGAGACTGCGTATGGACACTGCCTCGACAGGGCAGTGCTCGCGGCTGCTCTGCTGCGCGAAGCAGGTTTGAACGCTGAACCAATTTACCGTTCGGAGCGATACATCGACCACAGTGTCCCCGGGCTCTCCAGGTTTAGAGAGATCGGCCTTGTGGTGAGCGGCGGCAGCTTTAAGGGCTTTTATGACCCAGCTGAGGGAAAACTGTACGAAGGATTGCGTCCATTACACGGGTGGGTAGTATGGGAGCCGGGAAGTGGAGATGCTCCGCGCATGCTCCAGGACTCAGGAACTGTCAGCATGTTAAATTTAATTCTGACCCTTAAGCCCGGTGAGGGAAAAAGCTGGGATGGTACTGGATTTTTTAACGCGGATGGACTCTTCTGTCCATACGACGAAATGGCCGGATTGCGCGGTGAAGCTGCGGCATTTATCGGCAAGATGGCAAGCTCGGTACTCGAGGGAACGGATGTGAGCGGTTTTAACCCGGAAATTTTCAATCCCGGCCTTGTGAACGGAGGCTTCGAATTTAAGGTAAAGGGGGAGGATCCCGACCAGCGGGGGCGTACACGCATTACAATCGGAGATCCCGCGGGAGGTATTATCAGTAATCTTCCATCGGATGTCCATCTCTATCATGAACGGCGAACATCTCCGGTTTTATTGCGGGGAAAAATGATTCAGCGGATCCGGCTGCGCATTAAGACAGATGAAAAAGAGATTGTCTATCTGCCGGAAGCAAAGGAGATTGAGAACGAAGCTGGGCGTTATATTCTCAGTGTCAGGAAAGAAGAGGGTTGGGTGACTATCGACCGTGAACTTTCGCTCAATGCCAGGGCGATCGGGACCGAGATGTGGCCTGAACTGCGCGCGCTTCTACTCGAGGAAACAGATTCCGCCGGCAGGACGATTCTCCTGAAGTGAAAAGTTTGGGTTATGGTTTCTCCAGCGCATGGCTCGGTTAATCTTCGCCGCGATATAGAAAAATAGCGTCAGTGTCAGAGTATCATCCGCTGTTTGTCTTCTTTGTCGCTGTTCTTACCAGCATAACGCATAGTATCGTAAATATAACCACGCTGAACCAGCTTGCTTCGGTAAGTCCTCCAAGGAGTTTGGGACCGACAGCAAGCATTTTATCTAGATCAAACCCTGTAAGTATAGCGAATAGAAGTCCGCCAAGGGCTCCGCCCGCGATAAGACCGCTGCTGAATAGCATTCCGGGGCCTGACTCTTCCTCTGCCTCTTTACCTCGATTGGAGAATTTATCAATACCCCACTTTAGTACTCCCCCGACAAAGATCGGAGTAGTGATTGAAAGGGGCAGATATACACCTACCGCGAAGGCCAGAGCGCTTACTCCGCATAGTTCCATACCGATCGTCAGGGATATTCCCATCAGGATAAGTATCCATGGAAGACGCCGGTTTAAGACTCCGTCGATAACAGTTGCCATAAGACGAGCCTGAGGCGCCGGGAGCTTCGATGAACCGATTCCCGCTTCCTGGCGTATGATATGCGAGGGGTTCTCTTTTTCAACTAGAAACTTTTCTCCGGTACCGGGACTGCCGTAAACATCATAATCCTTTCCTTCATGTTCAATCACTCTCTCCAGAGATGTGTAAGAGGGAATTCTGAAGGACGGGTCGGTGATAGTTTCCTTAACGGTAAAGGCGTTATTGAGGATAATGAGAGTGGCGCCCACAAGGAATATCGAGGTAAAAGCGCCGATTATATATCCATACTCCTGTTTTCTTGGAGTACAACCGAGGAGATAACCGGTTTTGAGCGCCTGGGCGACATTCCCCGCGTTTGACGCGCAGATGCAGACAACGGAACCGATCATAAGGGCTACGGCTGTGTATACGCCCCCTGTCCAGCCAACCGCGAGAAAGATCAGAGATGTTGCCATCAGGGTTGCTATTGTCATTCCCGAAGTCGGATTTGATGAAACGCCGATTTCACCTACAAGCCTGGATGATACTGTGGCAAAGAAAAAACCGAAGACGATAATCAGTATTGTTGCAATGAAGTTTCCGAAAAGATGTCCGGGATGAATTATGAAAGAGAGGAGTAGAAGAATCATAATAAACGCAAAGGCGATACCGAAAATAACAAATGTAATAGGTAGATCCTGAGATATCCTGCTTATTGCTTTTTTGGCTTCTTTCCCGCCGCGCAGTTCAGCTATTGAATCCCGGAAAGAGTGAATAATTGTGGGCAGAGCCTTGAAGAGATTTATGACTCCGCCGGCCACAACAGCGCCTGCTCCGATGTAACGCACGTATTTGCTCCACAGGATTGAATAATTTGTTACCTCTCCTATGGTTTTTGTGATTATTGTTCCGCCCTGGCTTATTTCTATGGGAATAGCGGCGCCGAAAAATTTAATAATGGGGATAAGAAGCATCCACGATATGAAACCTCCGGCCGCCATGATTCCGGCTATCCTGGGCCCGATGATATATCCAACTCCTAAAAGCTCAGGGGAAACCTCGCAGTTCAGCGTGGCGCCATTATAAAATTTCGGGTTCCATACCGGTGTTTCTTTCCAGAAGCGCCCGACAGTCATAATCAGTTTGTATAGGATGCCTATCCCCGCGCCCCAGAACACCGCTTTGGCGTGTGACCCACCTTTATCCTTGCTCTTGATGACTTCGGCGCATGCTATACCCTCCGGATACGGAAGGACACCATGTTCGTGCTCAATAAGATAGCGTCTGAGTGGAATCAGAAAAAATACCCCCAGACAACCTCCGGCAAGAGCAACGACAAAGATCTTTGTTATATCGAGCTGGAAACCGAGGAAAATAAGAGCGGGGAGTGTAAATATAACACCCGCGGCGATTGATTCGCCGGCTGCTCCGGTAGTTTGCACCGTCGCCAGTTCCAGTACGGTGGCCTTTCGCTTGAACCCGGAGAAGAAGGCCATAGCGATAATTGCTATTGGTATATTTACAGCAACCGTGAGCCCGGCTTTAAGGCCGAGGTATACTGTGACCGCGCTGAACAAAAGGCCCAGAACGGCGCCGAGCAATACAGCGCGTAAGGTGAATTCGGGCAGAAGTTTATCGGCCGGAATATAGGGCCTGAATTCCTGTTCTGTTTCGTTCATGGGGTTCCTTCCTTTGAAATAATGCTATCGATTCATTGTGACGCCAAAGGGTAAAACACGACATTAACAATTTATAAAGATTTATCGATTAAATCTTTCACTTTATTTGTAATATCAGGCCTTTCTTTTATTTCGCACAAAGGGGTCAATTGTTTTAAGATATAATCCGTGTCTATATTTTTGCCTTGTTTTAAGATTATTCCTTCAACATCCAGCCAATCCTTTGTTCGGTCGGCAAATGATTTTAGAATAATAAGATCTTCAGCTGAACAGGTTGTCAAACTGCAATTCGGCAGAAAGGAAAATGGGGTCGCGCGTTTGATCATTTGATTTTCAAATGGCAGCCCGGAAAGAGAAATATCTATCGAGATTCCATTTGAGGCATACAAGAGCAGGACCCTGTTTGATAACGCGAAATTTTCCGCGTCAGTAATTCGGGATTGAAATTCTTTCAACAGGATTTTAATATAATTTTCTTCGTTTCCAAACCCGCATAATAAACAGAGATCAATATCCTGAGTCATTCGTATTTCACCCCATCGAAGCACTGCCATTCCTCCGATAAAGCAAAATGGCCAACCTTTCCCCGCCATATTTTCCTGAAATTCCAACCCCGCTTTAAATAGTGAATTAATGGGATTTATTCTTTTGCTGTCGGTCATATCCTCAGTCCGTCTGTTTGTTTAGTTTCATAAATATTCTCTGTTGCTCAACGAGGCCGCTGCTTAAGCGAATTTCGCGATGTTCAAACGCGTATTGTAACATTTCATTAAGAAAAAACTGATTTTTATTATAGTAATTTTCGGCTCTTAGTTCGTGCAATCTAACCCTATCTAAAGCAGGTTTTGCCTTTTCCCAGGTTTCTATCCATTTTTCGATTTCTTTTCTTTTAGATTCTTTCATATTATTTTTCTCCAAATATCGACAGCACTTCTTTGTAATCTTATAACTCAACTACCTTCAAGAAACCGATTGTGTCCTATTCTTGCCTACTTATATGCCCAAGGTCAACTATTTTTTCGGGCTGACAATCTTTGTTTAAACGGTGATTGTGACAGGCGGGTTTCCATATACACATGAAAGCCTGGAGATAATCTCTGGACTAAGTATGATGAAAAGTTTTAATATATAGAGATAATATGGGGGGTTTACAGTAAAACAATTGAAGATGTAACATAAGAAGGGAAGGGAGCGTATAGGTTATGTAGTCGATAACCTTTGGCAGTCTATTACAAGACGATTGAAACAGGTGTTGCCGAAACGTCGTTAAATAACAGTAAGGTTTTTAAACTGTAAACGAGTAACAAATAATCTTCAACAGGAAAGGACTGGAGGTTCGAAATGAAATCGTTTTTTAAGTCATTTTTCGCGTCACTTCTCGCGATAATAGTAGTTGTTCTGATTCTTGTTCTTATTGGAGTGGGAGCGGCTTCTATGTCGGGGAAAAAGGAACCGATCAAGGATGGGTCATATCTTGTGATAGATATCTATGGAGATATGCAGGAGTATTGTCCTCCGGCGGGCATTATGTCTGAAATAATCGGGGACAAGCCTGAGACTCTTCAAAGGATTCTCGGCAATCTTAAAAAGGCCGCTGTTGATGACAGAATCGAAGGCGTCATCGTGAAAATGTCCAGCAGCAATACTGCCGGAAGAGCGATAATGCAGGAGATTAGAGGAGCGATCAAGGTAGTTCAGGAAAAGGGGAAGAAGGTATATGGATTTTCAGACTCGATTGACCGCCAAACTTACTATCTCGCGAGTGCCTGCGATGCGATATATATGCCCCCGACAGCATATATCAACTTTTTAGGGTTTTCAGTTACGACACAGCATATACGCGGGACA
>DAOWMJ010000125.1 GCA_030643145.1 Candidatus Latescibacterota bacterium
CCTCCAAACCACATAAGGCCCACTATGAAAATAAGAACAGCTATAAATACCGTAGCGCCTACCTTTAATTCAAGCGATCTGTATTTCATCCTACTCCTCAATTACGATTGAACGGCGAGAAAAGAACGGCCGATCCAATCAGCATATAGTGGCACTGCCCAATTCACACGCTGGATTATATCGATGTTCCAATTCCCTTATCAATTTCCAAATGTCCTTCAATAAAACCCCTTACTAAAGGATTATCCGTATTTCCAACTTGTTCAGGCGTTCCTTCATAAATAATTTTTCCTTCGTGAAGCATCGCTATTCTGTCACCCACCCTGTACGCGCTTTTTATATCGTGAGTAACTATAATTGATGTTATATCCAACTCCTTCTGCAAACTCAGGATTAACCTGTTAATTACGCCTGCCATAACAGGATCAAGCCCTGTTGTAGGTTCATCATACAATATTACATCCGGATTCATCACCACCGCTCTTGCTAAAGCTACCCTTTTTTTCATTCCGCCGCTTAATTCTGACGGGTATTTGCCGGTAACGTCCGCAAGGCCGACAATATCAAGTTTCTCAAGAACAATCCGGGTTATCTTCTCCATATCAAATTCCGTGTGCTTCTTCAGGGCAAGCGCCACATTCTCACCCACCGTCATCGAATCAAAGAGCGCTGACCCTTGAAAAAGCATACCAAAGTGCATCCTCATTTTAAATAATTTTTTCCTGTTGAATTTTGTTATATCTTCATCCTCGAAATAAATTTCCCCTTTATCCGGTTTCATAAGTCCGGCAATATGTCTGAGCAGCACACTCTTCCCACATCCACTTCTCCCGATCACCACTACAGTTTCCCCCTTGTATATATCCAGATTCAGGCCGGTTAACACCTGCTGCCCTTCAAAAGCTTTCCATATATTGAGGAGTCTGATTACCGGCTGATCATTAACTGTTTTACTGCTACTCATTATAGATTGCCTCTCCGCGTTTTATTTAGGGGCGAAGATAATCTGGAATATTATCGTCGCCAGCAGATAGTTGAAAACAAGAATCAACAGACATGATGATACCACGGCTCTCATCGTGGACAATCCAACACCCTCCGCGCCTCCCTTTGTCGTAAAACCATAATAACAACCCATAAGCGCGATTATAAACCCGAAGAAAAAGGTTTTCATCAATCCTCCGACAGCATCCTGATATCTAAAAAGGAGTTTTAACCCTTCACCAAAAACGTGGAAACTTACTCCAATGGAAATTTTGGCGACAATCATACCCCCCAAAATCGCGAGAAGATCAGAAAATACCGTCAAGGCGGGAAGCATAATAACAGTGGCGATTATTCTGGGGAGCACAAGGTATTCAACAGGATCAATGGCAATCATCTCCATCGCGTCCATTTGCTCGGTGACTTTCATCGTCCCCAGCTCAGCGGCCATAGCCGCGCTGACTCTTCCGCCAACAACAAGCGCCGTTAAAACCGGCCCCAGCTCCAGCGTAACGGTTTTCGCGATAACAGCCCCGAGGTACTGAAGCGGTACATACCCGTGAAACTGGTATGCCGCCTGAACGGCTGTCACAGCGCCTACAAACAAAGAAGTTACAAGCACCAGAGGAATTGAACCAACGCCGATTCTCTCCATTTGCACAAAGAGATTATGAAGATTCCCAAATATTTTGGGAAACCGCTTCACCACCCTAAAGATAAGCAGAACTACCGCTCCCGCCTCTTCTATAAAAGAGAGAATAAATCTGCCTAATAGGAGAAGCAGCCTCAATAAATGCCTCCAGTTAATACAAAATACCCGGATGTTCCTGTCAGGGTCACTCCCCCCCGCCCGAGGCGTCAACATCAGTGCGGGAACGAAATCTCGTGTACTTCTTCTCAAAAAAGAGATTCACTGTTCCTGTAGGTCCATTACGCTGTTTCCCAATTATCAGTTCTGCTATTCCCTCTTTTTCAGGGTCATCCGGATCATAGAATTCAGGTCTGAAAAGAAACAGAACAACATCCGCGTCCTGCTCAATAGCCCCCGATTCTCTCAGATCCGAGAGCATCGGACGTTTGTCGCCACCCCGTGATTCAACAGCACGGGAAAGCTGCGAAAGAGCGACTACCGGTAGATTCAATTCCTTCGCGAGAGCCTTCAGGGAGCGTGAAATAAACGATATCTCCTGCTGCCTGTTTTCCTTTCCACTATCCAACCGTATAAGTTGAAGATAATCGACAAGTATAAGGGCGATGTCATGTTCCGCCTTCATTCTTCTCGCTCTCGCTCGCATCTCAAGGGGTGTAATGGCAGGAGTGTCATCTATAAATATTTTTGCTTCCGAGAGCAATCCCGCCGCGTTTGTAAGCCGTTCGATATCCTTGGCTGAAGTATATCCCCTGCGAACTTTTTGTGAATCCACCTGGCCTTCAGAACAAAGAATTCTCTGTGCCAGAAGTTCCTTTGACATCTCAAGACTAAAAATCGCGACAGCTCTCTTCTCCGTAAGACCCACATGCTGAGCAATATTCAGCGCGAGACTGGTTTTGCCCATGGAAGGCCTTCCGGCAATTACAATCATTTCCCCGGGATGCAATCCGGCCATGTATTTATCCAGATCAATGAATCCACTGGAAATTCCCGTTACACTTTCCCTTGTTTCGTGAATTCTTTGTATCTCTTCAAAACGGCTCTTCAGAATATCCTTGATATGGAAGAACCCCTGACTAGCCCTCGATTCCGAAACATGGAAAACACGCTGTTCAGCTTCATCCAGGATTGTGCTCGCGTCCATTTCAGCTTTATAACAGCTTTCAGAAATCTGTGTGGACGCGCGTATGAGCTGGCGTAGAATGTGCTTTTCCAATACAATCTTCGAGTAGTATTCTATATTCGCGGCAGAGGGAACGCTATCGACCAGCTCGGTAAGCGCCGCCATACCCCCCACTGTATTTATATCATTTGTCTTGGTGAGTTCCTCCGACAAAGTCATTACATCAATAGGTTCACGTCTCGTAAAAAGAGTAACCATAGCGCGAAAGATTCTGGCATTTGCCGGATGATAAAAGGCTTCCTGAGATACGATCTCAATTGCCCGGGGAACGGCTTCCGCCTCAAGCATCATTCCTCCCAACACAGCCCTCTCCGCCTCAATCGACTGGGGAGGAACCTTTCCCAACCTTATTGCCTCACTATTATCTTTTATTCTGTCTACCACAAAATCCTCCAGATAGCGGTGAAATCCCTATTTCTTCAAACTACATTTTGTTCTTTTGCTTCACTATAAATTCTTTTGAGCAACTTCATATCCTCCCATGTCGGTCTTTTAAAATGTGGATTCCTCAGAAGCGCGGCGGGATGATACGTTACAATCGTCTTTACGCCATTATAATAATGAATCCGCCCCCTGAGCTTCCCGAGGGGAGTCTTTGTTCTGAGTAAATTCTGCGCTGCTACACGCCCAAGAGCGCAAATAACCGCGGGATCTATAAGCTCCAGTTGTCTCTTCAGAAAAGCTTCACAGGCTTTGATCTCGTCCTCCTTGGGATCCCTGTTGCCGGGGGGACGACATTTCAGAATATTGGTTATAAAAATATCCTCTCTTTTAAGATCAATCGCCTGCAATATTTTGTCAAGAAGCTTCCCCGCTCGACCCACGAATGGCACACCCTGAAGATCTTCATTCTTCCCGGGAGCCTCCCCCAGAAAAACTATGCCCGCAGAAGCGTTTCCATCGCCGAATACAGTGTTTGTCCTTTTTTTGTAGAGCTCACAGCGCCTGCATCGCGAAACTTCCTCTTTAAGCCCCTCAAAATCGATCTGTTCCAGTTTGTTTTCTTTCTCCGGCGACCTCTTTTCAAACAAACTATTCTGAGCTGGGAGATCGGCAGAATACCTTATCCCTTCTTCCAGCCTTATTTCATTATCCGCCATACGATCCTTTTTCACGGCAATGCTGTCCTTCTTCAAGTTGTCGCGGTTCTTGTCGGAACCGGAAAAGCTGTCACTATCCATAAAACTGCCCGCGGGTCCCCTCTCATCTGCTATGCGGTAGAGAAACTTATTTCCTCTAATTAATTTACCGCGTAAATACCTCTTCACATCAATAATAATGTCTTTCCCGACGTCATAATCCAATCTTAATCCTTCTCTTATTCCCTGTCCGCCAACAGTTCCTTTAAAATTATTCCGGCGGCTTCTTCCTTTGTAATAACCGGCGTTGAAAGCAGTTCCCCTGATTCGTCATAAATAGTTATCTTATTCGTGGGAACGGAAAATCCGCTTCTTTCTCCGATCATATTAAGAACAATAAAATCACAATTTTTTTCCTTAAGTTTTTTCATTGCATTTTGTCCGCCGCCATCAGCCTCGAGAGCAAACCCTACAACACGTTGGGATTTCGATTTCATCTTACACACGCGCTTAAGAATATCATCTGTCTTCTTCATCTTAATAGTCAATATATCTTTGTCCCGTTTGATCTTCCCCTCTTTCGAGAGAGCCGGAGTATAATCCGCCACGGCAGCTACCATAAAAAAGAGATCGCAGTCACCGAATAATTCCAGCACCGCTTCCTTCATTTCAACCGCGGTTTTAACCCTCTTTACTAAATTCGCCTCCGGGGCGGGTAGATCCACGATCCCATGAATAAGGGAAACCTCAGCTCCCATATTCATGGCTTGCCTGGCAAGGGCAAATCCCATTCTGCCTGAAGATCTGTTTGAGACATACCGAACCTGATCAATATCTTCTTCGGTCCTCCCCGCTGTTATCAGGACCTTGGTTCCTCCAAGTTTACGCTCTCCTGCAAACGAGTCGATAATCCTCCGCGCGATATCCTCAGGCTCCGCCATCCTTCCCTTGCCAATATCACCACAGGCAAGTTCTCCCGAACCGGGCTGAATAATTATCCTTTTGTCTCCCCTGAGCGTCTCAATATTTCTTTGTGTCGCGGGATTAATCCACATCCCGTCATTCATAGCGGGAGCTACAAGTACAGGACACCGGGCGGCGCACACCACCGTACTTGCCAAATCATCCGCGATCCCGGCGCACATTTTCGCGATAAAATCGGCTGTCGCGGGAGCAACAATAATCCTTTCCGCCCATGAGGCCAATTCAACATGCGGCACTGAAGAGATATCCCTCTGATCAAAAAGGTCTACCCGCACCGGATTTTTAGATAATGTCTCAAATGTTAATGGAGTTACAAATCTGGTTGCCGATTCGCTCATCACAACCCTGACCCGCGCCCCCTCACGTATCAGCTCGCGAACCAGAAAAACAGATTTGTATACAGATATCCCGCCTGTAGCAACGAGAAGGATTTTTCTTTCATTCAAGCTTTCCCGATATTTATTCTTCCCCCGATGGTTTCGCATATCTATACTTTACTTTCCCTTCGACTACACGTCGCAACGCGATTGTAGTAACTTTCTCCTGAACCTCCTCGTCGGATAATCGAAGAAGCGCGCTTATTCTCTTAGCTTCTTTTGAAACTACTCTTACCAGTTCATAGCGGTTCTGCTTCATATTGAGAAATGCTTCCATAGTCTTTACATCCATAATGGCCCCTTAATATTACAATCGGAATTCCAGGATACAATTTTCTAACAATTCACAAAATCATCAGAGAGATTATTATTAATATAATTACCACTTATAATCAACATCTTTTCGCAGATTAATTCTTTCTCTCCGCATCGCTTCCGACTTGATGATCGTACAAATATCCTCAACACAACGATCTATTTCCCCGTTTACAACAATATAATCATAACTGTCAGAACATGCTATCTCACGTTTCGCGTTATCAAGCCTCTTTCTGATTGTAGCCTCATCATCTGTCTTTCGCCCTCTCAACCTGTCTTCAAGCTGTTCAAGCAAGGGAGGCAAAACCATTATCAACACAGCGTCCGGCCTCTTTTCTTTCAAAGTCAAGCCGCCCTGCACATCTATCTCAAGAACAACATTCTTTCCTTCCGCAAGTCTTTTCTCAACATAATCTATGCTGGTTCCATAAAGATTGCCGTAGACCTCGGCATATTCAATAAATTCTCCCTTTTCCATTCGTTTTTTAAAGTCTTCCCGTTTGATAAAAAAATAATTCTCTCCTTCAACTTCACCGCTTCTAGGTGAACGCGTCGTAAAGGAAACAGATTTCTCCAGA
>DAOWMJ010000117.1 GCA_030643145.1 Candidatus Latescibacterota bacterium
GATTCAATGTTCTCTGTTAAATAGCTTTTAGCTTTCAGAATAAATATCCAGCGTTCACCGCTCTTTCTAAAATTCATATTATATCCGGAAATCTGTAATAAAGAGTTTTCTCCTATTTTTATTCCAGCTGACGCCGCAAACACCATATAGTTACTGTACAGATAATCCCCCTCATGACATCTCTCGCCCACAAAAGTATATGTTACCGCCCCTTTTAAATAAACAAGAGGCAGGGATTTTCTTACTTCAACGCCTCCCCCTCCATCCAGACTATGGAGTGAATACGGATAAAGCGACTTGGAACCGGTCGGAAAACGAAAATCAGTTCTAAAAAATAGCCCGTTCACACCGAGACTGTCACCTTTTATCCTGGTAGTTGCATTGAATATGAAATCTCCGAAACCGAAAGTAATCATCTTGTTCGATCTAAGAGCAAAATAAGGAACAATAAATTTTACCGTACTTTTCGGGGCAACCCTTCCTTTGAACGCCGCGGAGAAAAGTTGTGAGTGATCTTCCCGAAAATTGATATCGCTCAGTCCGAATTCCGTCACAACACGAAATGTATCAACAGAATAAAAAAAGGAAGATAAATCATTATACATACCGGAAACATTTAAGGGAGAAAACCACAAAAAAAGAATAGCAACTACAGCAGAAAGCCAAAATCGAAGATATGAATTCAATGGATATCCCTCTATTTTACTCCTTCAAGCAATCGTGTTCTACCCTGATCCACAAATTGTACAACAATAATTTTTCTGCCACCGGGAAGCATTTCCTTCTCCACTACCTTGCCGTAATCATTCCAGGATCTGTGATATATTATCACATCAATTTCGTATTGCTCGGACTGATTATAAACCAATGCGCTCTTCCTCTCCTCGACAGTCAAATCTTCCGGAGCAAGCTCATACTTTTTTATCTCCGTGTTTTCCTGCGCACCCCCTTCTTCCTCACCATTCATCCCTGTCATATACGGAAGAAATCCTTCACATTCAGGACATTTCAACCAGAGGACCTCATTGCTATCCGAGTCGTCCACAATTTCCATTTTGAACGTTTTTTTACAAACTGAACAATACTGTTCAATTGTTTTCTTTTTCACATCACCCTTTGACATTACTCTCTTACCCGGTTTTATAATAACTGAAAAACCTTTAGCTTAATCCATTTCAATCCTGCAACAAATATTAGATTCTTCTGCTGTAAGATACCTCATTCCACAAACAGGACACCGGAATTTCCCGTCAAGCCTTCCATTATTTTCCGCCCTTGCGAGCAATCTGTGAAATTTTACATAATTCTTTGTTTTCTTGAGAATTGCCTCATCCCTATAATTCGAACTCATCTACTCCTCCCATCCCTGGTACAAGATATTATACACTATTATGTGGCTAATACCTATCTATCATACAATATATTGTATATACTACAAATGTTTCTTAGAGTCAATCTAATCATGTGATGACCTTAACGCCTACAGAAACAAATATATCATGAAATATTGTTTTTGGCAAGTTTATGATGGATAATTGTTTAAAATTAGCCAATAAACAACTGAATAGAAGAAGCTACAAACCGATCAATATAATAGCGGTTACTCAATTACTATTTGCAGGATTCGGTATATGAAATTAAAATAGCCCTAATAAATGTTTCTTTAGAATTAAGCATCCCCTTCAAGATATGAGGTGAATACATTTTTGTATAGGTTTTTCTCGTAACTTCACTCTGTACAAGTCCCCAGAAAGGAACTTTCCCCGAGATCCAGAGCACGTTTCTTTCCTCTTCAAATCTGGTAGCTTCATTCCCCCCAAGATTTATCTTTCTTTTCCATTCCCCGTAAAATTCCTTGAGTTCACACCTGAATTCCCCCGCTGGAGTCTTCAGCCTCCCGGGTGGCAATTCTTTATTTTGAAATTCTCCAGGATGAATAAATAACTTGTCCAGCTCAAAACCCCTAATTTCTTTTGCTGTAGCTTCTCTGAAAGGACTTTCGCCTTCTTTTATGATCACTTTTTCCAATACAGAATATATGTTGTTCAGTGAATCCAGGTTCCATACTCCATCTGACATTATAACCCTGATGACAATCATTTCACGCGGGGTTTGAGGCCATGGGGAAGAAGTTATTTCAAGAACTGTTTTGTCCCCGAGCGAATCAAGAACAGAGAAAGTTACCACGGATGTATCTTTCACTTCGTACACTTCTGAAATAATGAGGTACTGAACTTTGGCGCCGGATCCAAAGTTAATTTCTTCAAAAGATATCCCCGGTATTAGAAAATCAGCGTTAGCCGCCCTTATCCCCTGTAAAGGAATAAAAAAACTAAAGAGAAAAAGCATTGCTATTATAATCGATAATACACTCCTATTCTTTATGGCTGAATATCGCCCCAGACCGGTTATATTAAAGTACCTTCTCACTCGCAATCACCTTTATAATTTAAGGAATCAGGTTTCATATAACACAGAACACGCTTTAAATATTTTTCATAATCAAAATCCGGACTTCTGACTGAATTATGACACATTCCGCATGAATTTTCTGCCATCTTTACATATTCTCCGTCACGCGAATGATTTGCGCCTTGCCCATGACATGCCTCGCATGTAACCCCTCCAAGATTTATCCCGTTTTTCCGGGCCTCACTGGATCCAAACCCCGAATACATTTCATACCCGGTTGTATGACATTTAAGGCATGCCTCTTTTTCTTTTATGTTTTTCACTCTTTCAAAAGCACGGAAATGAGGAGATGATACAAATTTCGACGTAATATCACTGTGGCATCTGGCACATATATCAACACCCAGAAACCTTTTTCTTAATCTTCCATGTTTATCATGAGAAACAATTTTCTTCATTCTGATTTCACGAAGCCTTCCACCCTCTATCTCCATATATTCGCGTAAATATTGTACAAACCGCTGATCTTTCTCGGAAGATTTATCCAAATGAATTAGCGATGAATTGGAAATGGCGTATTCCGAAGGACCTATCGGTTCAATAACAACCTTTCCAATAACTCTCCCATTGTCACCGGCGAACAAAACCGGAATACCCAAATCATCAAAGATTTCTATTGATCTGTCGACACAATCGTCAGATGTCTTTGTATTCAACTCCGCGTGACCACGAATAATCATATCAACACCATCAAGAGAAGGCATAATTCCTTTCAGTTTTTCTCTTCCCATATGAGCGATAAGAATAATAATATCACAATTTTTCTCTTTAAGTTCTTTCAGAACAGCCTTGCTCCGGTTAGCTGGAGATATGAGCTCCAAATCTGATCCTTGAGGAAGAGGCTCATCCAACAAAGCAAAGATACAAACTTTGTTGCCATGAACCTCCTTAATCAGATAGGGAGGAAAAACACACTTGTCGTTAGTATAAAGATTGGAACAAATCACGGGTAATCCTTTTTCTATACCTTCACGTATAGCCCTAAGCTGATAACCAAGCTCATGCTCGCCTACGGCAACAGCACAATATCCCATCTTTATCATCATATCAGCAAGAAAGCGCCCCCTGTACATTGCCAAAATACCGCTTTCAGCATAGAAATCGCCGGCAGACAACAGCAAGACAGAATTGTCCTTTTCAAATTCTTTCTTTATAGCTGCAGCCCTCCGGGCTACACCGCCATCAACGGCGTCCCCTCAACCAAAGGCTCTGATTCTACCGTTTACATCGCTGGTAAAAAGTATTGTTACGGGAGCCCTTTCTTCGCGGCACCCGGAAATAGCTGCTAGCAACGCGCATATAACTAATAAGAAATAAATAATCCTCATTTTGTTTCTTTCCCTTAAATAGTAAAAAAGAGTATAAAAAAAGGAGCAAACGAACCTTATCCTTTGCTCCCTTAATAATAACTAAATTACTTCTTTGCTACACGAGCTTTTAAAGCTTTGCCAGCTTTGAAAGCTGGAACCTTGGTAGCTGGAATAATAATAGTTTCGTTGGTCTGAGGATTACGACCCTGTCGTCTTTTGCGGCTACGACGAGAGAAAGTGCCAAATCCAGTAATCTGTACTCTTCTGCCCATTGCTACCTCAGTCGCTACAATACCCTCTCTGGGAGCTGTACTGAAAATCGCATCAACAGCAGCTTTAGCGTCCTTGAGAGTCAATCCTGTTTTCTTTGCAACCTCCTCCACCATTTCCGTTTTATTCATTCTTCACCTCCTTCATTCGTACTAAAGAACCATATAAGGACACTCTATGCTCCAACTCACATACCTGTCAACACTTTTTATTAATAAATCCTACATAAATGGCACTGAACTTTTTAGTCCCCTCTTCCCTCTCTCATACATTATATCTGGGAGCTCCTTGATCGAGATCTGGAAATAATAACTCTTTTCACCTCCAAATTCTCTATGTATAAAACTCGCCTGCCAGCAATGCAAATCACGCTTAAGTGAATACTCTTGATTCGTAAATTCCTGCCGTTCTAAATCATAATAACCGGAATATGAAACCTGCCATCCCTTTGTTAATTTGAAATTGCCTCTAAGACTAACCCTGCTTGATATCGATTTCCCAGCGTATGTTGTATTCCTGCTGGAGTAGCTATATCCTACATTAAATGACCATCTCTGCTGACCTTTAGCGCTGCCCTTTGAATAATCTTCTCCATCAGCTGAACCGACCGAATCGGGACCGGCAGCTGCAATCTTCTCAGCCTTAAGCACTTTCCATTCGCCCGGATATGAGAAAACTCCACCCAGTGAAAGATCAGTGCTAAAACTAGTCGACACTATCTCCTTCTCCTTTGGATCTATTGATTGATTCAGACTAAGTGATATAATATTCCCGATAGAAGTGCGGACATTACTACTTATATTGGAAAACCTGTTATCCTCGGCGGCATCAGGATTATAGCTTCCACCAAGATTCCACGTTATCATATTATTCTTTTTAACCAATTCCTCATTTTCGAGGACCTTTAAGTCAAGTATATTTCTGACTGAATATCTTACGTTTCTGCTTTCATTCTGCCCTTCTCCAAGCTTCGGAGTATATGAGTAAGTAACGGAAGGATTGAAAGTATGCCTGATCCCGCGAATCGATCCCATCTTTGGATAAAAGGTTCCATAGAGAGTAGTTCCAATCCCGGAATTAAGGTTCATAGAAAATTTACTCTTAGTCTTATCGATAAACGAGTTCGGATCAACCAATGACGTGTCAATATTAGAATAACTGATGTCTGAATAACTCCATCGCATCGACAATGATGGAGATAAATTCAGGAAGAGCAATTTATGCTGCTGACTGAAAGAAGCTCCTGAATTGGCCGAAACCCTGGAACTCTTTTTTGCTTCGCTCTCTTCCGTCGCACGTTTTGCTGAAAGATTAGGAGAAAAGGCGACACTTCTCAGCATTCTCTCCAGAATACTCCTCTTTGCGCCATCATGTTTTGTACCAAACCAGAGAGATGTTCGAGGAAAGTTAAGGGAAAGGGAAGGCATTGTACCTGAAATCCTGTTAGTATATGGGTCATCCACATTCAATTTCTGGTTGCGGCTTGCCGACAGGCCGAACCTTGTTCCTCCCCAGCTTTTATTGAAACTCGCGCTTGAATATATTCTACGATCAACGATATTTTTGACATCTTCCGCTCTATGCAGAGCGCTCTGCGCCCGATCGCTGCTTACAAATCTAAGATTGCTTCTAAAGGAGGCGGACTTACCAAAATTCTGGCTGTGGGAAGAATTCACAGTCCATTCACTTGCCTTGTTTTGAAAATCCCTCATAAAATTCAACTTAACATTACCATTTAACATATATCGAATTTTGTACCTATTATCCAGTTGAATCCTGAAATTCTGAGATTCATTAAAATCTGTTTTCACTGCGAAATCAGTATAATCATTTGTGGCCCAATAATAACCCAATCCCCTAATAAATCTGCCGTCTCTGCTGTTCATGCCGATATCAAAATTGGGCATTAAGATTCCAGAATGCCTGTCATGCCTGACTGAATTGGCCATAAATGGGAGGTAAAAAACTGGAATTTCACCAATATAGAGTTTGATCGGACCCGAAACAACCTTGTCACCGATATACACCTTCATCTTATTGGCACGAAGTGAATAGTGAGGTATTTTTAATTCACAAGTTGTATAAATCGAATCATAGACCTTCAGAACATCCTTGCCATCTTTGAATATATGTTTACCCCGATAATACCCCTTGTCATATTGGGTTGAACCATCTACAACGATACCGCCTCC
>DAOWMJ010000148.1 GCA_030643145.1 Candidatus Latescibacterota bacterium
CAAACAGACGAACGGGTATAAGGCTGAATACAGAGTTTATATTCAGCTTTTTGACAGGAAATCGGGGAGGCTCATAAGAGGGGATGTATGGGAAAAATATGTTACATCGGCAGATTATGGAGAAACGAGGTCTTCGTCCAGCATTTCCTCAATACAGAGAAGAATCTATTTACAGCCCGGTAATTATAAGGTTGAAGGAAAGATAGAGGTAATCGACACGAATATAGAGTATAAACGTGAAACTATTATAGAGATACCGGGGAGAGCAGGGGGCCTTCCAAATATCTCCAAGCCTGTTTTTTCAATTCCCAAGTGGGATAGAGAAGGAGAAAAGCCTCCTTTAGGAGAGATAGAGGTTTCGATATGCACGTCGTTGGTTACAAGCGGGTTTACAGTGTGTCCGGACGGGATTTACGCTGATTTTAATATGTGGCTGAGGGCCTCCTTCAATCTTTCTATTCCCTCCCCTGACGACAAAAGGGGCAACTGTTTTGTCTCCGTGAAAATATCTGATTCCGAGAAGATGATTATCAGTTACAACAGACAGCGGGTTTTGCTTGATGAGACAGGACACTCGATCTTCTGTTTAGACTTCAATGTTGATGATTATCGCATAGGTGTTTATAGAATGGAGATCAGCGCTGAAATTGAAGGAACTGAAAAAATGGATGTAACCCGGAAAGAATTCGCGGTTCTTTTTAATAAAGGCTCACTATATGAACATTTTGAAGAAACAAAGGAATTGATTTCGCTTGTGGCATCCGAGGAGGAACTAAAACCTCTTCTTACGGTTCCTCCCGAGAGTAGAATAGACGAATGGAATATCTTCTGGAGTGACAGGGAGTCGGCACGCGGGAGCGGATATTATAATTTTGAACTATTTCTGAGTAATATGGCCTATGCGTTAAAACATTTTTCAGATGGTATGCCGGGATGGAAAGCGGATATGGGAAGAATATATATCAGGAACGGCAAACCGGACAAAGTTGTTACAAAGCAGGGTGGTAGATTAGGGGTTTATTATCAGTTCTGGTATTATTACTCTAAGGGAATTATTTATGTGTTCACTGATAAATTCGGCACGGGTGATTATAGATATACAGGGACGAGGCATTTCTAAGAACCAATGAAGAAGAGAATAATAGAATTAGTAGTTATTTTGGTTTCTCTGTCATTATTCCAGGTGTCCTGTACACGTGATGAACCGCCTCCAATGCTAAGAATGGCGCTTCAAACTGAACCCTCAAGCCTTGATCCGGCCTATGCGGTTGATTACAGCTCGGGGTTGATTACATCCTTGATACATTCCAACCTTGTCAGAATTGATACTGAAGGAAAGCTTTGTCCTGATCTGGCGCGTAGCTGGGAGATTTCAAATGACGGTAAAGAATATCTTTTTCATCTTGGCTCTTCCCGCTTCGCGAATGGGAAAAGAGTCAAATCCCGGGATGTGCTCTTTTCATTCAAACGGCTTCTTTCTCCTTCAAACCTTTCTCCCAGATGGTGGGTTCTCGCCCCTTTAAAAGGTGCCCGGGCCTATCATGAAAAAGGAGAATGGGACTCCGGATCGGTAGAAGTTATTAATGATTCAACAGTGGCGCTTCGTCTTGAAAGGGCCACCGCCCATTTCCTGAGCCTTCTCTCGATGCCGGCGGCCGGTATTGTATGCCCCGGGCAAATGGAAGCAGAGGAAAGAGATTATGGTAGAAATCCATGCGGAAGCGGCCCCTGGAGTCTCTCGGAGTGGGTTGAAAGTGAAAGGATGATTCTTGAGCCTAACGGTTTCTATACCGGCAAGAAGGCATCTATAGATGGAATATCATTCAGGTTTATTCCGGAAGCGATGACGAGAATCGCCGAGTTCGAGGTGGGGAATCTGGATATTCTGGAAATTCCCCACGCGGAGCTGAAAAGATGGCGCACGGCCGGGTTGAGGTTGGAAAAAACAGAAGAGCTTCGAATAGTCTATATAGGGTTTAATACCGGGAAATATCCCTTCAATGATCGGCGGGTAAGAAGGGCGCTTAATATGGCGATTGATGTTGAAGCTGTGATCGCGAAGATACTGTTTGGCGCGGGCCGGCGGGCGAGAGGAGTCGTGCCGCCTATGCTTGGAGGGCAAGAGCGTCAATCGGATATCTATCGGTATAATCCGCAAATGGCGAAGAGTCTTCTTGAAGAAGCGGGTCTTGGGGATGGGTTTTCAATGGAGATATGGCAAAGAGAAAGCCCTGAAGGGGGGAGAATCCTAGAATGTGTACAGGCCTATCTAGGCAATATCGGTGTTAAAGTTAGGCTTGTAACAAGGGATTGGAGCGCTTTTAAACAGGCGGTAGACCACGGGACACCGGATGCCTTTTATCTCGATTGGTTTGCGGACTATCCCGATGCTGAAAACTTTCTTGCTCCTCTTTTTCACTCTTCGAACGCGGGAGGGGGGGGCAACAGAACGGGGTATAAAAACCATAGTGTGGATTCTCTGATTGATTTTGCATCCAGCTTACCGGATAATGAAAAGAGCTTGAAATTACTCCTTGAGGCGGAAGAAATTGTTTACGGCGACGCGCCGTGGATATTCTTGTGGTTTCCTGTCAGATACGAGGCTGTCTCCGGAAGGCTTAACGGGTACACAATCCCGGTTATATTCAATGGGCAACGTTTTCTGAATGTTTCATTCTAAAGGATGAATTTTAAATTGCTAAAATTTGTCACAAGAAGGGTTGCGCAGCTTGTTCCGATTCTATTCGGAGTAATAAGTGTGACATTTCTGATAATGTATATCATTCCCGGAGATCCTGTACTTTCACTTGTCGGAGAAAGATACGACGATGAAACAATAGGTAGAATACGTGAAGAACTGGGTCTTAATAAACCTCTCCCAATACAATATGTTGATTATATCGGAAAGGTAATCAGACTGGATTTCGGAAGGTCGTTTGTGACCGGTCGGCCGGTTATTGAATCGATAAAGGAATATTTCCCGCGAACATTGCTTCTCGCTTTCAGCTCAATGCTGATTGCCGTAGTAGCAGGGGTTATAATCGGAGCTATTTCCTCTCTGAACCGTTTTAAGTGGTTGGGACGGGCCCTTATGTCATTTTCTCTTGTTGGGGTATCAATACCCGTATTCTGGCTGGGTCTGTTATTGATATATCTTTTTGCCATAAAGTTGTCGATTCTTCCACCTTCGGGATATGGGAACGGTTCACTAAGATATCTTATCCTTCCCGCGGTTACACTTTCTTTTGCTTCAATGGCGACAGTGGCCAGGGTATCACGCGCAAGTTTTCTTGATATTGCTTCTGAAGATTTTATCAGGACCGCGAGAGCGAAAGGGTTAAATGAATTTGTGGTTTTTGGAAAACATCTGTTCAGAAACGCGCTTATTCCGGTTATTACTATCGTTGGAACCGATTTCGGGAGTTATCTTGGCGGATCGGTGCTTACTGAGTCTATATTTGGGTGGCCTGGATTGGGAAGGCATATAGTCCAGGCGATTCTGAAACGTGATTTTCCCGTTATTCAGGGCGCGGTACTTTTTATGGCTGTACTCTTTATGCTTGTAAATCTTATGGTGGATTTAAGCTATGGGTTTATAGATCCGAGAATCCGGGTGGCCGGAAAGGAAGAGTAGAATGTGTTTTCTTATAGAGCGATTATGCGGCAATCGGGGTTATAAATATTTGAACAGCATATTCCCCCGGTCGAAAAGCTCTTTTAGAGATAAAACCGGGTAGAAGCAATGAGTGAATTAAAAAGTTTCTATGGAAGATTTTCCCGTAACCGTATAGCATTTTCGGGACTTATTGTGCTTACGATAATAGTTACGGGAGGGCTGCTGGCAGACATAATCGCTCCGGCGGATAAGGGAAGGATTGATCTTGAGCATTCCCTTGAGGCTCCTTCACTGAAGCATCCGTTCGGGACAGATTCTTTCGGTAGAGATCTTTTTTCAAGGGTTACACATGGCTCGCGCGTTTCTCTTACGGTGGGTTTTGTGGCAAGAACGATTTCTATTATTATTGGCCTTGTAATGGGTTTAATTTCCGGTTTTTACGGAGGGAAAATCGATTCTGTAATTATGCGCCTGGCGGATATTACCTTTGCCTTTCCGACACTTCTGCTTCTTGTAGCGATTATGGCCGTTGTCGCTCCTGGAATTTCTACATTGATTGCAGTTTTGGGAGTGGTCGGTTGGGCTGCAATTGCCAGGCTTGTGAGAGCACAGGTTATGACAATAAGAAAACGGCAATATGTTCAGGCGGCGGAATCCTCTGGAATAGGGACTTTTTCCCTTGTTTTCAGACATATTCTTCCACAGTGTATATCTCCGGTAATTGTCGTTTATACGATGGGCCTTGGTATGACGATTATGGCTGAATCAAGCCTGAGTTTCCTAGGCCTGGGCGTGCAGCCGCCTTCGCCGAGTTGGGGCAGGATGATATCGGATGGGATTATATTTATGCGTTCGGCCTGGTGGCTTACGATATTTCCCGGCATTATATTATCTTTAACCGTATCTTCATTGAATCTGGTTGGGGATGGATTCCGGGACGCGTTTGATCCGAAATATGTTTACACGAAGGAGAAGGATTAGTCTGACAATTATGAATAAATTGTTTTCTAACATAAAAGATTTGATTGATACGGCGAATAAGGAACTCAAGATTGACGGCAGATTCAATTATCATTCCGTGTCTATTGAGAATGGAGAATCTATAAAGATAGATATCAGCAGTAAAAGGGTTCGGGATCGCGTTATTGACAGTATGGGGGATTTTAGGATTGAATCGAACGATTCTGAAAGAGTTATTCTTCGGACGTTATCTGGTATTGAAATTGCGTTGAATTACATTGGCAAAAGAGAGGATATGCTTTTATCTGTCCGCACCGCTGTTGCAAACATTAGAAATATTCCATCTCACAGGGGAGAACTTGTTACTCAGGCGATTATGGGTGAAGAGCTGAAGGGCTTAACGCGGGAGGGTGATTGGTATCTTGTTCAACTGCCGGATCGGTATATCGGGTGGGTGTGTTCCTGGAGTGTTATGAGAGTAAGCCGTTGTGATATTGAGGATTGGAATTGCGGTATTAACGGCATGGTTGTCGAAAACATAGCCGTTGTATACTCAGAGGCCGGCAATGCGGAGAGCCGTATTAGTGAGTTGGTATCCGGCACATTCGTGAGGCTCGGCGGCGTAAAAAATGGATTTTACAGTGTCACTCTTTCGGACGGGAGAAAAGGTTTTGTTGTTACGTCCGATATTGGTGATCTTCCGGCAGGAGTGGTAAACACCGGAAGATTAATAGGCAGGGCTGGTAAATTTATTGGGGTTTCTTATTTATGGGGAGGAACTACCTCGGTGGGATTTG
>DAOWMJ010000008.1 GCA_030643145.1 Candidatus Latescibacterota bacterium
ATTCCCCACCACGAACAAGGAACGCGCCAGCTATAACAACAACCAGTATAAAAGACAAAAGAAACAGTTTTTTCCAACCCAAAATAAACCTCCAAAATTCAATGCGGGAAATTTGATGTAGAAACCGGTAAGATATTTAATGATATTAAAATTTAACAAATTTAAAACTCCTCCGGATAAAGCAAGTTATAAATATCTACTTGCCCAAATATACTAATATCCAAACAGGAAAATCAAATGCCGTTAATTAAAAAATGGGGATCTAAATTTTCTATATTATTAAATCGAAACGGTCAATTATGATCCGTAAAATTGCAGATAGAACAGAATCTAGTTCTTTAGAAGCGTCAATAATTATTACACGTTCTCTCTCTCTATCAGCAATCCTGAGATATCCTTCACGCACTTTTTCATGAAACTCAACAGTTTCACGTTCCAGGCGATCACGGACACGTGTCCCTATTTTTTCCCTATGTTTCGGTCCCCTCCTGAATCCTTCTTCCACGGAAAGGTCAAGAAGAAAGGTTATATCCGGTATTACATTCCCGACCGTAACTTGATTAAGCCGACTTATCAGTTCTTCACCAATCCCTCGAGCCCATCCCTGATACGCCATTGTGGCATCGAAATATCTGTCACATAAAACGATTTTCCCCTCTCTGAGGGCCGGTCTTATAACCTCGGTCACAAGTTGAGCTCTACTGGCGAGGTAGAGCAGCAATTCCGTTTTTTCACACATATCAGTTCTTTCCGGATCAAGTAGAATTTTTCTTATATCCTCCGATAGGCGCGTCCCCCCCGGCTCACGAGTCAAGAACGAAGTATAACCAGCATCTTCGAACCGCTTTGCTATTAATGATGCTACCGTTGATTTACCCGAGCCTTCAATCCCTTCAAATGTTATAAAAAAAGAGTTCATTTCAAATCACTGGCTTTCCTGTTTTTGAGATCCGCTATTCTTTTGTGGAACCGCCTTCTCGCCATAAGCACCTTAAAAGATTCATCTCCAAAGGCCGCTATCCACAAACCTGCGAGCGACAGGGAAAAGATAAACGCTAGTGTATAACCAAGAATAACTTCAAAGAACAACACCCCGATAAACGCGAGATACATAGGGTATTTGTTTTCACCCACTCCGCGGAGACTGAATGAAAACACAAAGGAAAGAACTTTGGGTAATTGTACCACCGCTGCAATCTTAAATACTGTCGAGCACAACTGAAGAACCTTCGGATCTCTAGTGAATAATAACGCAAGGTGACGAGAACGGAAGAATATTGCTCCGGAGAGAAAAAGCACAACAACCGCGGCAAACCAGAAAAATGTCCTGCTTGTTTCTTTAGCGCTTTCATGTTCATCAGCCCCATACAGTTGTCCCACAAGAGTAAGGGCTCCCATTCCAAACGCCTGATATAAAATGGAAAATAACCTTTGGTATGTAAGAATCACGATGTGCGCGGCTGCCGCCACCGCCCCAAGTCTGTTGCTAAAACCTATAACAATAGTAATGCCTGTCATCCATGCGAGCTGTTCAAGTGTAATAGGAATTCCGGTTTTTATAATCTCTGAAATGCTTTTCCCATTAAAGCTTTTAAAATCACTCCACCGAAAACTGAGAACACTTTTCCCACGTAAAATCACACTGTATGTTAATATACAACCCACTGTATGTCCTATACCTGCCGCGTACGCTGCCCCTCTGACACCTAGTTCCGGAAAAAAGAAATGCCCAAAAACAAGCATAACCGCCAGGACAAGATGAATGCCATTTATCAAAAGCGCGGTAAGCATGGAAAGATGAGTATCGCCCGCGCCGCGAACAATCCCTATCGCGACAAAATTCATAATTATAAATGGAGCAAAGAATGAGATTATCCTGAAATAATCTATTCCGATGGCGGTCACGGCATCAGTAGTACCCAATATTGTGCTGAAAATAAAGGGTGTGCCAAAACGCCATATTATCGCGATCAGAAAGGATGGAATGAGCGCGGTAGAAAGAGCTTGTCCGAGAAAATGATTTGCTTCATCTATTTTTTTCTCTCCAAGAAATTTATTTACAATAATTGTCGCGCCAAAAACAAATATAAGAAGGATAGTACAAGTAAAAAGGATTACCTGAACAACATTACCCATAGCAGTAAGAGCATCTACTCCACTTACGTTCATCCCGGGGTAAAATCTCTTCATTGAATTAAATGCTATGTGCCCGACCAATGTGATTTCAATTGTCCACATCACTATTTGAGCGCCAAGATCCACTACGATCGGAACTGAGGTTTTAAGAACCTTCTTTATATTCGTCACTATCAATCCAATTTTGGTTATTCAGAAACTTGTTCATTACCACCAATAAAAATCAAAAATAAACTGGTTTCCAGAAAAATGAAACTGGATTTTTCATCAGCAAAAAAGAGCTGTGAAAAACTGTTACAGATCTTTACCCATTGTCAATTTTCCTACATGAACAACTCGCTGAATAAACGTGAAAACGGTTAAAAAGGCAAGTATACCAATAATGACAATCAGAGGGAATCCACCAAACGCTAAACCCAGAATGAGTAAAATAATCCTTTGGGGTCTTTCAATAAGCCCCACCTCACACCTCACACCAAGCCCCTCGGCCCTGGCCCTCGCGTAACTTGTAAGAAGAGAACCTGACAAAGCAATGAGTGCAAGAAACACATAAAAAATGTTCGCGGGAGTTTTACTCACATAATATATAACCAACGCCCCGAAATAGGCAAGTTCTGATACCCGGTCCCCGGTGGAATCCAGAAAGGCTCCAAAGAGCGTTACTTTATCACCCTTCCTGGCAAGAGATCCATCCATTATATCACAAAGGCCTGAAATGGCAAGAGCGACAGCGCCGCCAAACAGTTTCCCGCCGGCAACCAGGAAAGCTCCGAACAAACTGATCAAAATTCCAACAATAGTAATAGCTACAGGGGAAACACCCATATAGGATATTATCGAAACAAGAGGATCCAGAAGATTTCGGAAACAATTATTAATTTCTTTTTTTACAGACAAAATCAACCCTCCCACTTTTTCCTGATGAGGCATTATGGAACTTCAGCCCCTTTTTTGTCAAGAGCTTCCGTTCTTTTCTCGACGACCAATCCCTTTAATAAGTAATGTAATTTCCCCTTTGACACCCCTCGCGGAATAATGTTCTATAAGCTCACTTACCGGACCTCTTTGAACATCTTCATACCTCTTTGTCAATTCCCTTACCACAACTACCTCTCTGTCTCCGAGTACCTTCTTTATAGATTCAAGTGTCTTTAACAAACGATATGGACTCTCGAAAAAGATTGCCGTCTCTCTTCTTTTGCCGGCTTCCCTGATAAGTTTTTCCTTTTTCCCATTTTTCTTTTGCATATATCCGAAAAATGCAAATCTGTCGGGAGGAAAACCGGAAAGAACAAGTGCGTCAATTACGGCAGTAGGCCCAGGTACCGCGGTAAATTCGATCTCACTCTTTATCAGTTCCCGGACAAGATAAAATCCGGGATCGGATATCACAGGGGTTCCTCCATCGGTAACAAGAGCCATTCTTGTTCCCTCATTCAGCTCAGCAATAATATCCGATGTGACTCTTGTCTTATTGTGATCATGATATGAACGCAGTTTCGTGCTTATACCGTATCGTGAAAAAAGAATCCCTGTTTTTCGCTTATCTTCCGCTAAAACGACATCAACGTCTTTCAATGTGTCTATCGCTCTCTCAGAAAAGTCACCGAGATTCCCAATGGGAGTACTGACAAAATAAAATTGAAAAGATCTCATTACTAATTCTTAAATTCCTGAAAATGTTTTCTCAAAATAAGTGATATCATCAAATGATATATCCATATGCGTGACCATACGTATTCTTCGCCCGCCAAAAGGTAAACAGCGTATCCCCACCTGGGCCAGTTTACTGACAAAAGATTCAATTTCTATTGAAACGTCAATAACCTCGAATATAACAATGTTCGTCTGGACAGGATAAACAAGTGCAAATCGCGGGTCCGCGCTTATTGTGTCAGCAATCCTGGCAGCCTTTGTATGATCTTCGCCAAGCCGTTCAACATTGTTCTCAATGGCGTAAAGACAGGCTGCGGCGAGTAACCCCGCCTGCCTCCATCCCCCACCCAGTCTCTTTCTCCAGTCTCTTGCCCTCTTAATAGTCTCGGCATCGGAAACAAGAACGGATCCCACAGGCGCTCCAAGACCTTTCGAAAAACAGATATTCACCGAATCGGCAAGCTCAGCCCATCGAATAAAAGGAATCCCGGTAACCACAACTGCGTTCGCAAGACGCGCCCCATCCATATGAAGCTTCAAATTAAATTCTGCGGCAAACCCGGAAACCTCTTTTATCATATCGAAGGGATAAATCATTCCTCCACCGCGATTATGAGTATTCTCTACGCAAACCAGTGAAGTTCGGGGATAATGAAAATTGTCGGGCCTCACAACCGACGGCAATTCGTCAACAGGAAGAAAACCACCGGTTCCATCAAATGGATGAAGCTGCAATCCCCCAATTACCGCGGAGCCCGCCGCTTCGTAATTGAAAATATGACTATTTCTATCAAGAAGAACCTCATCTCCGGGTTTTGTCTGGGAAATCAAAGCAAGCAGGTTTGCCATAGTGCCACTTACGACATACAGCGCGTCTTCTTTCCCAAGAAGTTCCGCCATCTTTTTTTCAAAGAGCAATACTGTGGGATCATCCCCCAACACATCGTCACCAACCTCAGCCCGTATCATTGCTTCTTTCATCCCCGGAGAATATTTAGTAACTGTATCACTTCTTAAATCAATTACTCTTTTATCCAATCCCTCACCCTCCATCAATTCTCCAAAACAGCGAAAACTCCAACAGATCCACTGACACCTTCGTTTCAGAGACATCCACTTCCATACCAGACACACTACACCCGATAAGTAAGCTCACATGAACAGCGCCGTGCTATCAAAAGAAACAGGGTGATAGATCTACTCGCAATACAGAAATAAAAAATGATCGCTGAATATCACAACGAAAATTAACTCTGAGCAACAAGCTCTTTTAATTCACGCGAAACCTTGAAGACAGGCACAAGCCGCTCGGGAACCGGAACAGGCTCTCCTGTTCTCGGATTCCTGGCCATTCTTGCCTTACGACGTTTCACCTTAAAGGTTCCGAATCCCCTGATCTCAAAGTGCTCTCCATTTACCAGTCCATTGGAAATGCACCCCAGAAACCCTTCAACCGCTTCTGCTACTTCCTTCTTAGTCAAGCCGGTTTTATTGGCAACGTCTTCAACTATGTCAGCCTTTGTCATCTGCCCCTCCTTCATTAAAACCAGGAAACACTCTCTCATACCTAATTCAAACAGTAAGTCTTATTATAACAATTTCTTAAAGCAAAACACGGACAGGTGTCAAGAAATTTTATTAATTAATTTCAATACCTAAAAAAATAGAGCAGTAAGAATCATATTTCTGTTGCAATTTCATACTTCAGATATTGCAATATTAAAAAATGAATTCACTTTTTTATTCCATAACAAAGAAATTATAAGGAACAATCGGTAACCCTGGGAAATCCTCCATAAAAAGTAAATTCCCTCAAACACCATATAGAACATCATTTGTTCGATTTCAGCACGATTATAATTAGATTCTGGTATGCGCTTTGCTCAAACAAATATCCGCTGCGAGGTGGTCGCCGCCTTCACGAACCCGACCCTGCATCGAATCATCTCGCGGCTTTTTTTATTATAAAATTCAAAACAGACGATGACACAATTCAGCGTACCACTGACTTATTCGTGGTTATTTACAATTCTATTTGAAAAAGTATCGTAAGCCGATACCAGCGTTTAATTCAAAATCTGAATCAGGGAAAAGATCAAATATAGGAACAATTTCAAAGAAAGCATCTAATGGTATTTCGGTAAAAAAGTAATTAACGCCAAGTACTCCACGAACACCGAGCCCTGTATTATCACCAATACTAACTCTCGCTCCCAACCCATAATAAAGCGGTAACTGTTGATTTGAAAATGTATTGAAATTATGCCATAGATGATCAGCATGTAAATATAAATTGCCTTTCTTACCTAACGACCACGCAAATCCTGCGTCAAATGCTGTTCTATTTGAATTCCACAATTTAGCGCTTAGCCCTGTGGGTTCACCGATAACAATTCCTAAACCTTTTCCTTTATTTTGTGCAACCGAATTATTAAAACAAATTGCCATAAAAAACAAGAAAGTTAATATCACTCGCTTCATAATCTTCCCCCTTTTCCAAATAGCAACAAGTATAACTATAGTATACTGCCTTAACAATTCTCCTTAACACTCATTCTAGGGAGCAAGAATCATAACATAAAAGATGGTGTTATCAGTTCTTCCTGAAATAGAACAGCGAGCCCGCTGAATAAGCGGTTAGTGTAAAGAACACGTATACCGGGAACCACAGTAAACCCTCGAAAACGGCCTCCTTGTACATCGCGTATAAAACAAACATAGCTCCCATTGAAAAGGGTAGTGATATCGCCGCCGCCTGAGTCATATTGTAATTCTGCTTTTCATCGTAGGGAGTACCCTCTCCCTGAACTTTCATAATAACCGCGGAGTATAAATATACAAGCACCGCAGGGAGTAAGATTAGTTCGAAGTAGTGACCGGTCATAATCATCTCTCCCAGTCCTAACGAGACCGCCAGGCCCGCCACCCCACAGAGAATACCGATAACATTTATCGCGTAAAAGAGCTTTTCATTCATCTTCAGCCGCTTTGCGAACCTTGTTTTCGGTAGGAGCCAATACGCTATAACAGACAAAACCAGAATCAGGAAAATAAACATCTTGGTATTCATTTTGTACCCCCTTCGGATTGCAGCATCTAAGTTAATATTCAATCAACATCATCAATTATATAGAAAACTTCCTCGAACCGTTTGCCGAAATACTTCACCAGCTTGAGCGCCAGTAAAGCGGACGGCACATACTTGCTCTTTTCGATCGAAATAATAGTCTGCCTGGTTACACCCACCTCCTTTGCAAGAACTTCTTGTGTTATCTCGTCTCTTTCAAATCTGCATTTTCTCAGATTATTTCTCAGTTTCATAAAAATGTCTCCCGGCTCTCTAAAGTTAAAACTGATCACAATGTTTATTATGCTTTACATAATGTAAAGCATACTATACATATAGTATCAAAAAACAATCCAAATGTCAAGTTTATTTAACATTTTGTTATAAATTCTTAACATGATTATGTATGCCGGAATAATTGGTGACAGTTCAAGAAGATAATAAAACTAATATTGCCGCCCCGGCGATAGCGCTATTTATCGATTCAATTTTCATCACAAAACTCCAAGCAGACGATGACACTGGGGGATAACCTTTACATTATCCAAATAGCGTGACGCCATCATATAGTATTTCATTATCAAGTCCGGATCTATATCCAATGAGAAAAGAGTCATCTTATTATCCGTTAATAAAGTAGCGGGCTGAATCACAAATGGTATAGAATTGTCAAATTCAGATACGATAGATACACTCTCTTCAAATTCATTCAAGTCAGCGGCTGAAGAAACTACTACCTTGCAGAAAAACCTCTTTTTTGAAAGCTCCCGCAGAACCTCCCTGTATATAGGGAAAAAATTTTCTCCCCCGCACAGGGAGGGAAGCTTGATATCAAGAGCGATTATATCAACAAGACGCTTGACCATTTTTATTGCTGGAAGTTCAAGGCCATTTGTCTCAAGGAAAACCGGGATTCCGGTTTTCCTGAAAATCTTCAGGAATTCAGTTAGGAAAACGGGCTGTTCCAGAGGCTCTCCCCCGGTAATACTCAGTGAATGGATTTTTCCAGAACTTTCGAGTAGCCTCCTTACCAGAGAAAAAACTGTGTCCGGAAGAAGTGGATTCGTCAGTTCCTTTATATTATCCCCATCATGAAACCGGCATACCCTGTTTTTGCCCGCGTCCTTTCGCGTATCGCAGTACACACACTGCCGGCTGCAGCCAGCCATCCTCAAGAATAGCTGCATAACCCCCAGATATTCTCCTTCACCCTGAATTGAACGAAAAATTTCTGCAATATATCCTGTAATTTCTTTCATGCTTCCCTACAACGGACCGGGGCCAAACGCGGGATCCGGGCTACTATCGTCCCCTGACCTTCCTTACGGCCAGTTCAATCGATTCACATTCCTGATAATACTTTTCAAGCGCCTCGCGAGCCATCCATTTCGCTTCGATATTGAATTCTTCAAGACCCACCGCGGGTACCGGCGCGCCCTGAGGATTAATATTTATCCCGAAATGGAAAATAGCTGAAACAGGAGTCAGAGTTGATATAGCCACAGTTAATTTTCTCTTTCCGATATAAAGATCATCCCCCGACCTTTCTATTTCAAAATCACGAACCCTCTGCTGAAAGAGATCCTTCACTATCGCGGCAAAGACCCTCAGCCGGAAATTCGCCTCGCGCAGAGGACAACCGAAATGCTCCCCAATAAAATGAAGCATCTTCTCAGCCTCTATCGTGCTTCCGCTTTCAGCATCTTCAAGATCGACAAGGCTTTCGCCTTTGACATCGCATGATCCGGCAAAAGCAATAACCCCGTCATTCTTTATCCCTGACATCTCTCTGACGAAATGCCCCCGCAACTCTTCACCCGTATAATCAACCGGTTTATCTATCCATTTCGTCTCAAGAACTGAATATTTATTATTATTCACTATTTCTCCTTCGAGAAAGAGACTATTTTTTCGGCAGAGGTTCCCACCAGAGCCGATTTCAATTTTAAACATGATTCACATTTGCCGCACATCAGTCTGCCGCCGCCGTAACAGCTCCATAATAATTCCCATGGTATTGAAAGCTTGATCCCTTCTTTCACTATTTTCTTTTTATCCAGATCTACTGTCGGGCTTTCAACACGAATGTTTTTTATCTCTCCAATATCCAGAGCTTTGTTTACAGCATCGATATACTCCCGGCTGTTATCGGGGAAAAGAATCGATTCCTCTCTGTTGAACCCCGTTAGAATCACCGAACACTCCTGCCAGGACGCGAATGCCGCCGCGATATTAAGAAAGATTCCATTTCTGTTCTCCACCCAAACGGAGGATATATCTTCTGTACCTTCATATCTATCCTTCACACCCGTGGAATCAGCGGGATTTCCCGAAATCGCTCCACCCCCCCTTATCAACGAAGAGGATGACCCCTCAGCCAACCAGGGCAACTCTACATATTCCACACTCAACCCATACACCTCGGCTATTTTACCAGCCGCCTCTTTTTCTCCTTTGAGAGCATATTGGTTGTAGTCAAAAAAGAGAGCCGTTTTAAGCCTGTATTCCTTTTCGGCAATAGCGAGAGCTACTGTGGAATCCAGCCCTCCTGATAGCAACACAAGGGCGCTCTCGATAGACCTATCCCTATTTCTCACAGTAGCGCACCATATCGGTTGGAGTTTCCCAGAGTTCTATTTCTACCAGCTTGCCGCCATCAAATTTAATTTTTTCACGACAGATACCGAAGATTTCCGCCGCTATATTCTCGGAGGTGGGATTTTTCCTGTCGAAAGGCTCAATTTCATTCAAATTGCGATGATCGAACCGGGGTAACAACTCGCGGGCAAGAGCCGATCTAAGCTGAATATAATCTACTGAAATACCGTCATCACCCAGAGCTGTAAAACAATAATAGGCGCGGACAACCCAATTGTGTCCATGAAGCCTAACGCAATTACCGGGATAATCCCTCAACATGTGAGAAGCGGAAAACTGAATCTCGGTAGAAACCGTGTAATACGCCTTTTCTCCTTTTTCCATAATACCCTCTTGTCCCGAGCTTACTTCACTTACTGCAAGCCATTTGTGCAAATTGCAAAAATAATTTATACAAAACCTGCCTTCCTTCCAATAAGTTACCTCTAAAGCTGAAATTTATCAATAATTAAAACAATTGACGAAATTCCACGCGAATGGAACACATTTCGCATAAATTCATACCGCCAAGAATAATCTCTATTAATCGAAAAGGGTTAACATTGTTTTTAAGCGAAGAAAAAATTCTGAAAAGGATATATCAGGACAGGAGCAGAGGAGACCTCGAAAAAGCGCGAAGGACCGCGCAGAGGGGTTACGAAAAGTGGCCTGGAAATTTTGACATATCAATGGAGCTGATTCAACTTTGCCTCGAACTTTCCGATTATCACGGATCAGTAAAACTACTAAAATCAATCGTACGGAATAATCCAGGCAAAAAGAAGGAAATCCTTCAGTTTTCCATGGAAACATTCTATCAGACAGCAAACCCTTTCCTGGGAAGCTTCATATTAGAAGCTCTGATAAGGAATAAGGATCTTGAAAGCACAAGCGATTTTCTAGGCAGGGCCTCCGAGGACTATATTACAGATCTTGTCGCGCGTTCCAAAACAAGATCGAAAGGATTTATTGACACGGGGAACACAAATACCTCCCAATTTACCGACAATGAACTCTTACTCGGTCTTCTGTATATTGAAAAACGCCAGTTTGAAGACGCTCTTAACCCTATGCTGAACGCCCTTAACAACTCGCCGGAGCACGCAAAAGCAATTGGCGGAATAATGCTGAATATTCAGCGCGAATTGCCCCGCTCTGCACTCCTGGATTACATTCTCGGATTGGCGTCAATGCTTCTTGGTCATCCTGATAAGACGGAAAAAAGGTTTTTTAGATCGCTTGAATTCGAAAACCCGCCCCTTGAAAAAATTCTTGATCTTGTCGAGAAAATCGAGAAAAAATCTGATAATCATATGTTACTCCTGGGTGAAGTCCTCTTAAGGCTCGGAAGGGAAAAAGAGGGCACCGAATCAGTCAAACAGTACCTTATGGAAAAGGAAGAATGGCAACAAGAAACTGAAGTTAACAAAATAAAACAGCTTTTTCCGGGCCAAATCGACAGGAAGAATCTTGTTGTTGACAGATTAGTAAATCTGCTGGGAGAAAATTACGAGACCCCGGACACGACATTTCTACTATGTGATGTGTTCTCAGACCTCAATCGTTACAAAGATGTCGTAAATTCGCTGGAGAAACTGGCAGAAGCAGACCGGGACAACACGCCTGAAATCATTTCCTGGATTAAGAAAAATGAGAACACGCTTCAAACCGCGCCCGCACAAAGACTCCTGGCAATTCTTAATACAAATATTGAAAACTACGAAGCGGCGCTAGAAGCCTATAATATGGCAAGTGAAATGGACGCTACCCTGATTCCGGAACTTATACGTCACGCGGAAGATTGCATTGAGCAAAAAGGGGAAAACAAGACACTTCTTAAAATCCTCACAGGCCTTTTCGCTAAAAGCAATAATTCCGAAAAGGCGGAAGAATTCCTCCAAAAACTGAAGGAGGAACACTCTCTTAATAACGCAGAAGCACTTGAGATGACAACCGATGTCATACAAAACTGCGGAGCGACACAGAAAAATGTCCTTGCGGCCCTGGAAATAAGCATAAATAATAATGATATTTTGGGAAGCCTCCCGCATATCATTGAATTCTGCCGGGAAACCCCGGAAAAACATTCCGAATTCACTTCTGAACTCAGGAAACTCGCTGGGGATAATGGCCAAATTTGGTCCTTTCTCTCCAAATTGCTTGACGCGATGAAAGAGAAAACAGATCTTTCCAAACCATTCCAGCTTTTGCATGCTCATTCGTATCTTCATTCAGGGAAAATTGAAAAAGCTGTATTTGCCTATGATCAGCTTATGATGTTTGACGAGGATACCAGGCTGGATGTTATTACCGAATACGAAAAAGTGGTTGACGATCACCTTGACAACACAACACTTCTTTTTGCCCTTTATCAACTCCATCTCGATGAAGAACAGCTTGCCCTCGCCTCTCATTTCCTGGGTAAAGCACTCGAATCCGATCAATCCCAGATCAAGGATGTGATTTCCAGATTTAACAAAATAGTTGAAAGAGACCCCTCCAACAAAGAAATATGGGAAGAGTTCCTTCGCAGTTCTATCGCTATAAACCACACAAGCCTCGCTCAGGAAATACTCAGCAGGGCTGTTTCAACCCTTGACAGAGAAAAAGCCGCCGCGCTTCATATCTATGGCGCGAAAATATCTCGGGAAAATAATAAGATCGAGGACTCTCTGAAATGTCTGGCTATGACTCTTACTTCAAATAATCCTAATTTGAAATCAATTGAGAAAGAGTTGGGTGAAATCACCAGAATGAACCCGGGGAATTCGGAAGCGATATACTTGAAAGGCGAAACATACTTGCGCCTGGGAATGGAGGAAAAAGCCGTAGAAAGTTTTGAAGAATGCATTGAACTTTCTCCAAAATACAATAACAAAATCCTTGAAAGGCTTGAAACCGCTCTTCCCGTCAGTGTTAAACCATGGCTGATAAACACCCTTCTAGGTTCAATCGCCTGGAAACAAAATAGACGTGAGGAAGCTCTCGCGCTGTTCTCCAAAGCGCAGAAATGCCCCGATGAATCCATAAATCCGCTCGGGCTTGAACTTAAAAAATATCTCGCTGAATCTACCGAAGATTCCAATTTGAGAAAACTCTACGCCGAAAATCTGCGCCTTGAAAAAAGATATTCCGAAGCGGTAGACGAAATAGAAACACTGCTTTCCGAAAACGAGGGTTTTGTTCCCGAGGCAATCGCGTTTCTGACCCTAATAACTGAAGAAGAATCCCTACAATTCACAGCAAACAGACTTCTGGCAAAAACTTTAATCGAAAGCGGAAAACCCTCCGAATCTTTAACTCCCGTTATCAACATGCTCTCTTCAAATGACGTTGAGCCCGAACAGATAGAAAAAAGCGCTAACAATTTTTACGAAATACATCAGGGGAACAACCGGTTTCTAATCAGTTATGCTCATATCAAGGCTCTGGTCAATAAAAAGGATTCAGCTCTGGATTTCTACCGCGGCGTTCTTGAAAAAGATTCCGGAAAATGTAAGGAAATCTTAGCTGGCCTGCGCGAACATCAATGGCCTTCGGATCTAACAGTCAAATCCGAAACATTGACGGCTGATTGTCATATAGCCGCCGGTGAATATGAATGGGCTTTCAAGTCGCTGCAAAATTTGGCAACACAAGAAAAAAGAGTCCCCGCAGAAATAATTTCAAAAATTAATTCTCTTATTTCGAACCAGCCAAAAAGAGAATATTTCTTATTCGCACTCGAGATACACGCCGAAAATCATAATTTTGATGAAGCCGATGAGCTCATAAATAATGGTGTATCCGTACTATCCAATGGAGACATTGTTGAACTTAAAATACAACTTGCCGGACTTGCCGACAAAAATGGTTTCAAAAAACGGGCATCCAGACTCTATTCAGAAATATTGGAGAAAACTGACAATAAACAATCGATATTAAAACGAATGGAAAAATCGATTAGCTGGATGGCTGACAAGCGGCTCTCCGACGGAATCGCTCAAGCAGAAAATGAGTTAATTGGAGAAGAAGAAGCAATAAGCCTTGTAAATACCGCTCTCGATTACGGAAAGCTTGAGACAGCGCTTAAGATTGTAACAGGAAGCGATCTATCCCAAACGATCAGATTGTTTCTGATGGGAAGGATATACCTGTCTGCCGAAAGACCGGTTCTGGCGGTAACACTCCTTTCCTCCATTTCTGAAGAGTCTTCGCTTCCAACCGGCATAAGAGCTCAAATTCTGTATACCCGGGGCGCGGCAAGCGAGATTTTATGCGATTATGGACGCGCGGCAACTTCCTTTATGAAAATCCTTGAAATACACGGAGAATATCTCGACACAAGAACCCGTGCTGAAACAAACTACACCAAGTTTATTGAGTCAGAAATCGGCAATAAATCAATGATCCTTGAGAAAACAGGCAATTTGTGAAAATAACACGAATGAAAGGTAGAATCATGAAAATCTGTCCTCTTGTAACCCAAACAACAATCCTTGAAAACAATGAAAAAGAATCACTCATTCTCGAAGCGGGGGAAGAAGAAATCACGGAAGAAAAAGGGGAAAAGAAAACTGATGAATCAGAAGATATGAACCCCTTTCTTAATCCTGAAATTTCCCAGGAACAAAATGACAACGCTGAGGAGGAAAATAGAGAGATATCGGATCACCCGGTTCGTTACGTGGCAAAATCCTTTAAAGGGCAAATTCAATGTCTTGAAAAAAGCTGCAGATTCTATAACGATGAAAAAAAGATATGCCGGTTTGAAGAATTAATGCAAAGAGATTCTTCAAAAAATGAAGATCGCAAAGAAGAAATAACATTAATACAAAACTCTCTGAATGAAAACAGTGAGTCACAGCAAAAAAGCAAAGGTGACATCATTGAATTTCTTGAAAAAATGAAAGAAAACAACTCCGATCTCAAAACCAGCATGATTAAAACATTCGAGGATAAAATTGATGAACTGAAGGAACTATTCTCGTCCGCGACTGAAGAAAACAAACTAATCATTGAATCAATCTCGGATATAGTGGCTGAAAAAACGGAGGATCTTGAGGATAGAATCAAAGAAGGAGACAATACCATCGAATCGTTCAGAAAGGATGTCTCCGGTTGGAAAGAAACTCTGGACAGAAACATTGAATCACTTGAATCAAGCATTGGACAAAATAAGGACATCGCGGAAGGACTCTCCGATAATTACTCTGAAATTGTAAAAATGGTCGAAAACCAGGAAAAAACATTGGCTAAAGAAGAAATAAAACACAAGATTTCAGAGGCAAAAAGAATCAACAACACCGGAGTGCTGGCTTACCATAACGGTCAGTATGAGAATGCAATGGAATCGTTCAACAAGGCCATTGAGCTCGACCCCAACTTCACAGAGGCGTATAACAACCTTGGATTGACCTATACGGAAACAGATGAAGAAACAAAAGCTACAGAAGCTTTCAAAAAAGCGATAGAACTCAATCCTGATCTGTCGACAACCTACAACAACCTTGGATACGCCTTCTATCGGCTTGAATCCTATTCCGAAGCTATCGAAATGTACAATGAAGCGATAAATAAAAGCAAAGATAACAGCTCGGCATACACAAACCTTGGAAACGCCTGTTATAAACTGGACAAAATTGAAGAAGCGATTGAAGCATGGGAAAAGGCGATCGAAATCGATCCCGCTAATGAAAAAGCCCAACGAAATCTTAAACGCTTTCACACTGAAGAAACAGAAAAAAATGAACACTCTGTAGGATAAAATATAAGGTTTGGGTATTACTGAAAGAAATGCAAAAAACTGTTTTTAAGGAGGTATTTATATACCTCCTTTTTTATTTCACTTGAACGATCTTTTTTACTCTTACCGCCTGAACCCCTTTAAACCCTTCTTCAAGGTCATATTCCACATCTTCATTCTCGCTTAAAGTCCTGAACCCACAACCCACAATATCAGAATAATGTACATAGATATTCTTTCCGTCTTCCTGTTTTATGAAACCATACCCCTTATTTTCATTAAACCACTTAACCTTGCCTCGTCTCACTATCGCAGCATTCCCCTTTCGATACGGCTTAATAGATATTGTCGAATTCAATCTTATAATGAGCCATTATACCAGAAATCAGCTTTAATGATCAAGATTAAAGAATAATTGAGCTTCCGCGGGTAGTGTATAAATAAGTATGGTATCCCCTTATTAATCTTTACTGTATTGGCACTGTTCTTGCAAATATTATATAAAAAAACTATGGCTTAGCCCTATAATGATATGCCCAGACTACAGATACCATATAATAATGTCATCTTTACTCCGATCGATTTCGAAGAGGACAAATTTGACTCCCTTCTTCGGAAACTTGTTGATAGGAGCCAAGACCATCCGTTAATACTTGAGGTTTTCAACAACCAGATCCAGTATCTTTTATTTATTAGGGATGGGCAGCTATATTGGGCCGGCACTCACACAGTTGAGGGATTTGGTAAAATTAGTATAAAAGATTTTCTCATTAAAACCAGAAGAACTCCGTTTCCACGAGTTGTCGCTTACGACACAAATCTTGTCCTCTTTCATTCTCTTCTTGTTTGCATGCAGAAAGAGGCTGAACTGAGAGTTAGTTCAGCCCTTATAGACCTCGAAGAACTTCTTGAAGAAACGGCAGCTGAGAAGAAAACCGGTCTTATCGCAGCTTATCAACCAAACAACTTGATATTGCTTAGATTCAAAGATTCAAACCCGATAGCATGCTACAAAGATTACTGCGAAAAGGAGTTGTCAGAAGACAATGCCCGGGAGGAATTTCTCGTAACCACATACACCCGTTCAACCCATAGGCCCTTTGAAATCAGGTTATATACCGATCTTGTTGTTGAAAGAGCAGAGGATTCACGACCAATACCGGAAGAAAACCTTGATGATATTTCATCATTTTACTTAAGCCAACCGCCAAAACTTGTCGTCAAACTCAAAAACCGACCACTAAAAACATATCAATTCATTGGCAAAACCCTGACAATAGGGCGTATGCCCGAAAATGATATTGAGATAGATAACCTGAGTGTTTCGAGAAAACACGCATTGATATCAACTTCAAATATCGGTTATATATTGAAAGACCTTGGAAGCAAAAACAAAACTTATCTCAACGGGAAAGAGATTGAAACATCACAATTAAAAAATGGGGATACTATAACTATCGGTAAATATCAAATCGTTTTTAAGATTCCAACACCTGTAACATCCCCTAGTGAGCAGATGGATCAAACGGTTGTTATTCCAAACTATCATTCAAAATCAGAAAAATTAAATATCGATTTCTCTACCATTTCCAAGCCTCCGGCAAGATTACTGCAGCTATCGAGCCAGAAAGAACACATACTATCGAACAAAAAAACAATAATTAGTAAAAAGAAAAATGCTGATATTCACTTCTCGGGAATATTCGTCCCCAGAATAGAGCTTGAAATAATCAAAAATAACAACGATTATACAATTAAAAAGATAAGAGGGAAAAAAATTGTTACAATAAATGGTGAGAGAATTGAAAAAAAGATACTGGAGGAAGAGGATTTAATCTCCATCGGCTCCGAAGAATTCGTTTTTAAACTTTGAGGCAGTATTTATATGAAATATATGGTTTTTTCCGACATTCACGGAAACCTTGAATCACTGCAAAAGGTTCTCAAAGAGGCAGAAACAATACATCCCGATATGATAATCTCACTTGGTGATGTTGTCGGGTATGGCGCGGATCCCGCCAAATGCGTAGAACTCGTTGAAGAATACGCTCATGTTAAAATCATGGGCAATCATGACCTGGTCGCCGCCGGGCTTTCTCCCAGCGCCGGATTTAATGAAATCGCCCAGAAATCGATCAAGTGGACATCTGATATACTGAACGAAGAACAGTTGAATGCTTTGAAGGATTATGAACCGATTTTCCACCACCGCGATTGCCTTTTCGCGCACGCCTCACCCCTGTCACCCCTTAACTGGAAATATATATATAACATTTTGCAGGCAAGAGAAATCTTCGAAAATACCAATGAAAAATTTATCTTTGTCGGACACACTCATATTCCAGGAATTGTAAGCTATAATAATAATGGTGACGCGGAAACCATTCAAAATACATTGATCAATAATATCGATCCGGAAAAACGTTATTTAATAAACACGGGGAGTGTCGGACAACCCCGTGACGGAATTAACGCTGCCTGCTTTACCATACTTGATACCGTCAAAGGAATAATAACTCAGAAAAGAGTCAAATACAATTTTTCTCCCACTCAGGAAAAGATTCTGGCCGCTGGGCTCCCGGGAACCCTCGCCACAAGGTTGGAAAATGGAAAATGAATGGGATGAACAAGCATAATTACCAGATATTAAACACTATCGCTACAGGCAGTACAGCAGTGCTGTACAAGGCTATTCAAACATCCCTTGATAGAAAAGTAGTTATAAAAAAACTGCACTCCCACCTGACATCTGATGCAGAGTTTACCAAACGCTTTGAGTTGGAAGCAAAAGCGGCCGCGAGTTTGGATCATGAGAATATTGTCAGAATTATAGATTCCGGAGCTGTGGAAGGTAACTATTTTATTATAATGGAATATATAGACGGCTTGAGTCTCCAGGAATTTATTGAAAGAAACTGCCAGATTAATGAGAATATAGCTCTTCTTATCACTCATGAAATATGCATGGGACTTGATCACGCTCACCAGCGTGGAATCATTCACAGAGATATCAAACCGGCAAATATAATGATTACAAGGGACGGAATTGTCAAAATCACGGATTTCGGACTGGCTAAACTTAAAGATATTCAGGTAGCTCAAACAAACACAAACACACTATTGGGGACTCCTCTCTACATGTCGCCTGAACAGGCAATTGGGGAAAGGCTTGACGGCAGAAGTGATATATTCTCTCTCGGAACCATTTGTTACGAGATGCTGACGGGAAAACAGCCCTTCTTTGGAAATAATTATGCGGCAGTAATAGAAAATATAATTTCATCAACTGTAAAACCTCTGTCAAAAGAAGCGGAAGTAAGCCGGACAACAAATTCAATTGTGATGAAAGCGCTAAGCCGCCAGCCGGGTAAAAGATTCAGGTCAGCTGGAGAAATGGCAAATAATATTGAAGCTTCTCTGGGACATGACACAATTTTCTCAAGCAGAAGGATTTTAAAAAACTTTGCGTTCGGGGAAAGCAAAACTACAGCATCGGAAACTATAAAATCGAGTACTGAAAATAAAAAGAAGAAAAAATTACTGCCATTAACGGCGGCGGCCATTATCATCATGGGGCTTACCGCAATCGGATTAAACCCTGAAATTGCCACAAAAATCAGCTCAACGGTAAAACAAGTAATTTCTCAAAATCCAACTCTTCCCGCCGGCAATCAACTTGCTGCCGGCAACAATGGAGCTATCGGGACACAAATCAAAATCTTCGACGCCAAACCGGATACAACTACAACAAGAATGGAAAAAGCTGATAGCGTAAAAACAGAAGCGCCCGCCACACAGCCTGATACAACAAAGGTTCACTCTGATGCTCCAGACACTGCGACCGCAGGTAGAAACGAGCAAAATACAGCTACTGAACCGATAATTGAACCAGAAGAGATAAAAGCCCCCGTCCAGAAAATATCCACAGGGTACATTGATATTCACATAAAACCTGAAGCGGCCATTTTTATCGATGGTAAGCAACGGCTTTTCGGAAGTCAGCTTGGTCCTATGTCAATCAGCGCCAAAAGACACACGATTCTGATTCGAAGGGCGGATTACCTGGATTACTCTGAAATTATAACAATAAAAAGAGATGAACTTTCCAAACGGAGAATCACCCTGAAAAAGGCAATGGGAAAAATAGATTTTTCCACTCAGGAGGGGGTCAAAATACTTATAGCTGGTAATCTCATGGGCATCACCCCGCTTAATTCCCCGATTGTCATCGAATCCGGGCAACACACAATCAAACTCATAAAAAAAGGCTATCTTTCCTGGGAAAATAAGGTTGAGGTACAATCTAACAAAACCCTGTTACTAAAAGTTTCACTCATTCCGAGATAGATTTCTTAACATTTTGATATAACTATCATACCTCTTTTCAGAAATCTCCCCATCCTGAACAGCTTCCTTCACAGCGCACCCCGGTTCATGATCATGGACACAGGTAGAGAAACGGCAGTTATAGGGAAAATTACAAAAATCCCTGAAGTATAAATGCAATTTATGTTTTTCAATATGGTTAACACCAAACTCTCTTATTCCCGGCGTATCACCCAAATATCCTCCCGAGCTTAAAGGATGAAGTTCAAAATGGCTCGTCGTATGCCTCCCCTTTCCCGTCTTGGCACTTACCCTTCCAATCCTGAACTCGAGATTAGGTTGTAGTTTGGAAATAATAGAGGTTTTACCGGCTCCGGAAGGGCCTGCCATCAATGACCGCTTGTTCTTCATTAATTCGCGTAGCGACTCTACTCCCCTATCATCTATTGCACTGCAGAATAAAACCTTGTACCCCATGCGCACGTATAGATTCATTTCTTTTTTCAACGCGCCCAAATCATCTGAAAGATCAATTTTGTTAATACATACTATTGCTTCTATCCCGCCATACTCAGCGGCAACAATCATCCTGTCAATGAGTCTCAGACTTAAAACCGGTTCAATTACGGAATGAACAAGAAAAATATAATCGAGATTGGCCCCGAGGATTTTTTCCCTTCTCGCGCCGAAAGAAGTGCTTCTCGCGAAAACCGACTTGCGCTCTTCAACTGACACAATAAGACCTGCATAATCACCCGACTTGGAATTGCTTTGCTTCCTGAATTTTACAGTATCCCCCACAACTGGAAGGATTTTATCACGATCCTCGCTGATCCTAAACTTTCCACGGAGGAAACATTTCACTTCTCTTCCCTCACTTATAATATAATAATTACTTCCTTTTATTCTTATTACAAATCCCTCATGTATTTCATCCAAATTCATCTCCACCCGATTTCTGAAGTTTTTCATTTAACATTCATGGTAATTATATTACAATTTCCATTAATAATACAAAAAACATTTGTATAATAAAACCTCCTATTATACAATGA
>DAOWMJ010000111.1 GCA_030643145.1 Candidatus Latescibacterota bacterium
CTGTTTAAAACAAAGCTGTAAACCCCGCTCGTGGCGGTAACTCCCCTCACACTCTTTATGCTTGCCTGGATGGTGTGCAAACTATTCGGACTATCAGAACCAATGCCGTAGTGAAGTGTTCCAGCGTTTTTTTCAAAGACGGGGATTTTTACTTTTCCGTTAAAGTATATTTTTGCTGATGCCGGGTCCACGGGAATATTGTTCCCTCTCTTGATTTTGTAAACTATTTTTCCAGGGTTAAAAAGGGTATCAGCCTGGGGAGAAATTAATTTTAATGTGGGTACGCCTCTTGAAAAATAATCTTTTAAAGCGATAAAGTAGCTTTCAGCTTCGAGTTTCTGTTTGGAGGATAGTTTTAATTTGTCCTCGACTGCGGGATTTGAAATATAGCTTGCTTCTCCCAGAATCGACGCGTGCCCTGTTGAATTTCTCAGAACATAATAGTTCCCGGGTTTTATTTCCGAGTCCTCTATCCCCAGGTTTCTCGCCAGGTGAAGCCGCACCAGTTGGGCCAGTTCAAGAGATGCTTGGGGATCTTTGCTGTCATAAAAGACTTCAACCCTGTTTTTATCGCGGTTAAGCGGTAATGTTGAATTATGGTGAATTGATATAAACACTTCCGGGTTGAAAGAATTAGCTTTTTCGATACGTATTTTGAGATCGCTTTGGAGTTGCTGAGAATCGTCCGCCAGAAAATCACGGTCGGATGTTCTTGTAAGGTGGACCGAAGCCCCGGCTTCTTCAAGCATACCCCATAGGTAAAGTGCTACTCCGAGGTTTACTTCTGCTTCAGAGAGACTCTCAACTCCAACGGCGCCTTTAAAACTTCCGCCGTGCCCTGGATCAATGACTATTATCCTGCCCTCCAGAACCTTTTGCTCGACTACAGGTTTTTCATCGAATAAAGAGGAATAGAGGTTTTCATATTCTGAATATTTGGAAGTACAGCCGGCATATAAAAACAAAGTTGTTATAATAAAGATTGCGTACAACACAACTCTTTGGCAGCGATTCCTATATGTGTTCTCAAAAAGAATAAAGAATTCTTTTTTCATTAATTGCTCCTTTTATCAACTTATCGACTTTATGGAACTGTTATTATGGTGTATTGTTTTTGTGTTGTAGACAAAGCTTCGGCATAGATTCATGATACAATAGAAGATTGGAAATTGCAATTACGCAATAAGCTGAACTTTCCCTATTTTTTCAAGGGGAAATGGATAGATTTTACTGAGTGACTCTTTTTTACAGCTCTAACCGACTGACAGAATTGAGTTTTACTTCACGTCCAGCTTTTATCCTGTATATACGCTGTTAGATAAACATCTTTGAAAACAGAGGATAAAAACATCTGAAAATTTAAAATTTGCCCTCGCAACTTTGTGACAATTCGTCTATACTTCATTTTACCTCTTGTTGTTTCAGGGTTGTCGATGATTTTAACAATCAATTTCCGATGAGGTCGCTTTTTTATTTGTCATTTCTTGCTATTGCTGAATTAACAATAGGATAGAAGCTTTTAACCCTAAAAAGAGAGTAGATGGCCAACGCAATAAGAGGTTGAACAATCCGCTGAAATCAATATATTGTGAAATTTGTTGACTGTACCCACAATATGTGGTAGAAAATGGGAAAGATAGACTTTACTGAATCTGTGAGAAAATATGAATTTACAATTATTGTTGAAGAGGTTGCCATCTGTTGAAAAGGTCCTTACCGATACCCGTCTGAGTGTGTTGATAACGCCATCCTCGAGGAAAGGGATTACACGCCTTGTACGTGAGACAATAGATGAATATCGTTGTGCTCTTCTTGAGGGTGACAAGACTGTTTTAGGGAAAGAAGGAGATATTGCAAGTGCAATTGTAATGGATGTCGCGGGAAAAGTTAAGAAATTTACAGGGAGTGTTTCGAGGAAAGTGATAAATGCCACCGGGGTGATTCTTTATACAAATCTCGGGAGGGCTGTGTTGGGAAAGCAGGTACAGGCTGAAATCGCGAAAGCAGCTTCCGGATATATCGATCTTGAAATTGATCTTGAAACGGGGCAGAGAATAAAGAGAGAAGGGCGTGCGGCAAGACTTCTCTCTCTTCTCACTGGCGCGCAGGATGCTCATATTGTCAATAATAATGCCGCCGCGGTTTTTCTTGCTGTAAATACACTGGCGGCAAGTGGCGCGGTAGCCGTATCAAGAGGGGAACTCGTTGAGATTGGGGGAAGTTTCAGACTCCCGGATATTCTTTCAAAATCCGCCCGGAGAGTAATTGAAGTTGGAACTACAAACAGAACACACATAAGAGATTATCAAGAAGCTGTCACAGATGGAGCCGACCTTTTATTAAAGGTCCATAAGAGTAATTATAATATTACGGGTTACACCAATGAAGTGCCATTAAGGGAATTGGTTGAACTTGGAAAGAAAAATGGTATTCCGGTTATGTATGATCAGGGTGGCGGATTATTATTTTCTCTTGGTAAAGATGCAATTAGCGGAGAGGAATCAATTGCCGAAATAATCGGCTCAGGCGTTGATCTGGTTTGTTTCAGCGCCGATAAGATGCTTGGCGCTCCGCAGGGTGGAATAATACTTGGTTCTTCGGATTTGATTGAGAGGATGAGAAACAATCATCTTTCCAGGGCGCTTCGAATTGACAAATTAACGTTAGCGGGGCTTGAAAAGGTGCTTTTTCATTATTGGGCGGGAGAGATGGAAAGTATCCCGGTGTTGGAAATGGTCGCGGCAAAGACGGATAAAATAAAAAAGAGAGCCGGCAATTTTTCAAAATTATTAAAAGAAAAATTTGACGGAAAAGCAACAATAAATACAATTAATGGGGAATCCTCAGTAGGTGGGGGAACCTTTCCCAATAATTCCTTGCGCAGCGAGCTAGTTAAAATTACTCTTACAGAAGGGGAGCCTGAGCGGTTTTCGAATATGCTCCGGAATCAGGATCCTGCGGTACTTGTAAGAGTGAAAGGGGATTCAGTATTTATAGATCTTAGAACTGTTAGTGATGATGAGGAAAAATTACTTCAGGAAGCAATTGTAAAGGGGCTTGGGAATATTGCCAAGAGGGAGTGATTGTAATGGCAGATAGTGGGTTTAGAGACGATTCAAGAAATAGCGAAGCTGGTAATGATAAAGAAATTTACTCAATTCCAATGAGTAAAGAAACGGTGATGAAGTTTATGGAAGAAGGGGATTATTCTTCTGCCCGATCTCTTGACCTTTTCGAAAGTATAGGAAGTAAGCTGGAGGATAAAATCAGGGAAACAGGTGGGGTATCATTATTCCTTTTTTCAATAACGCCAGAAAGAATTTTTAGAGATTTTTCGGTTCTTCAGATTGCTCATTTGTTTTCAAAAAGAGGCAAAAAAGTTCTTGTAGTGGATTGTGATTTTCTTAATCCCGGTCTAAGCGGTTTAGTTGAAAATGTTGAAGAATATGGATTTCTTGATCTACTTTTATACGGAAGTTCATTAAAATCTGTAGCTAACCCAATTAGTGTTGAAGGTGTTAATATTATAGGTTCCGGGTCATTCCCCGTTTCCCGAACGGTTCCCTTCGCCAAGAAGGAATTTAACAGAGTAAATCATTTCCTGCGTGAAAGAAATGACATTATTATATATTGTTCCACGCTTTATGATGATGATAAAAGTATAAATCCACTTGCCGAGTATGTTGATGAAATAATTCTCTCATGCTGGGCTCAAGAGACTCTGGAAGGGCGGTTGCAGAAAACGTTGGCAGATCTGGAACTCTCTGGTTTTTCTTCAGTTAAAACAATCTCTTTTGGTGGGATTGGGGACGAAGAAAGTGTTTCAGCCAAAGAGAAAGAGTCACAGCCGGAAGAAGAGGAAAAAGAAGATAGAAGAAAAGCAAAGAAGGGCGCGGCGGAAGAGAAAGAAACTGTTAAAGAAACTGAAAAGGTCGGACAACAAAGTGCAATCGACAAAAAAGCCGCGGATGATGAATCCGGGGTTATTGTGAAAACAGAGGAAATTGAACCTGAAGATAAGCTTCCTCCAAAAGGGATCAGTCCGCTTAGAATAGTTATAATAACAGCCATTCTTTTTGTGATTGTATTTATAGCGTGGTGGTATCTAAGGGGAAGTTCGATCAAAGAGGACAGGAATAGTCAAACAATTAACAAGGCTGTCCAGACAGTGCAGGAAGCCGGCAGAGATATTTTAAAGAAAGACGCTCCTGAAAATATCCAGGCGCAAACAAGGAAAGACACTATGGAAAATGAGGGTGAAAAAGAGGAATCCGCCGAAAGTAAAATAATTCAAGAACCATCTGCTGACATGGATATTCCTGTGCTTCCGGAAGACGTTACTGATAAAGATAGCAAAAAAAAAGAAGTTACAAGTGAAGTAAATGACGATGCGGTCAATGACTCCGCGACAGATATTTATTATTCTGTTCATATAGCTTCATTCAGGGATATAAAGAACGCGGCGGTTGAGGCTGAGTATTTTGAGAAAAAGGGATACGATGTCTTTGTAACAGAAGTGGAAGTGAAGCGTATAAAATGGTTTCGGGTGTTAATTGGGAGGTTCTCTGCGAAGGATGAAGCCAGCAAAACAAAGATGGAGCTGTTATCATTCAGAAGGATTGGCGAAGCCAGAGTAATTAAAGTAAATAAGTAACTGGATTGACACTTTGGAGGGAAATATCAGTGAGTCTGCAAAAATTGGAACTGATCGGGTTTAAATCGTTTATGAATCCCATTACCCTTGAATTTAGTAAAGGGATTACTGCGATTCTTGGTCCCAATGGGTGTGGTAAAACAAATATTGTAGATTCGGTCAGGTGGGTTCTGGGGGAGAGGAGCGCGCAGCAACTTCGAAGTGATAAAATGGAAAACGTGATTTTCAATGGAACTCAGGCGCATAAACCCGTAGGGTATGCTAAGGTTAATTTGACCTTGAATAATGAAAAAGGGACTTTTCCCCTGGAATACTCGGAAATTTTGATAACCAGAAAGATTTACCGCTCCGGGATAAGTGAGTATTTCATTAACAAGACCCCATGCCGTTTGAAGGATATAAAGGAGTTATTTGCCGATACTGGGACTGGAAGCCATGCTTACGCTGTTATTGAACAGGATATGATGGATTTTGTTTTGAACGATTCCCATGGTGAAAGAAAAGAGATGTTTGAAGAAGCTGCGGGCATTGTCAAATATAGAATGAGGAGGGAAGAAGCTAAACGGAAACTCAAATTGACCCAGTCGGATCTTCTTCGCCTTGATGATATAATTGAAGAACTTGGAAAGCAGGTTCGTTCTCTTCGTTACCAGGTAGGGAAAACAAAGAGGTATAAAAAATTAAAGGATAGGATAAGGGATTGGGAACTTCTTCTTATACGTAGTAAACTTGCCGGTTTTCTTGAAGAGAAGGGAAAAGAAGGAACAGAGCTGTCTAAAATTCAACAACTTACCGGCAAGGAGATGATTTCAACAGGAGAAAAAGAACGGGATGCAGAAACACAGAAGCTTGAACTTATTGAGATGGAGAAGAACAATACTGAGTTTCAGGACAAGCGTTATGAGGCAAGAAAGAATATTCAATCTGTTGAGGAAAAAATAATTCAGATATCGGAACGCCGTGGTGAGATGCAAAGAAGGATTGAAAGAGCGGAAAATGAGATAGAAGAAGCAAAGAAACGAATGGAGAAGATTACTGCCAGGATTGATGCTGTTACTTCTGAATGTGATGAGGTTTATAAAAAAATTGAGGATAGTAAGGTAGAGATTGCTGGTTACGAAAAGGAATATAAAGAGATTTCATCCCAGGCGGATGATTTGAAAATCAAACTTACAGGGCTTAAACAAACTCAACTGAATTTTGTCCAGGATCAGGCAAGATTAAAGAATGATATTGAGCATCATCAATCGGTACTTGGTGAACTCGATTCGCGAATTTCGGTTGGAAGAGATCGAGTAATTGAGCTGGAAGAGGAAAAGGGCGGACTATCACGCGAGAAAGAAGAATTGCAATCTGAAGTTGTATCTATGCAACACTATTTGCAGGAAAATATAGACACGCGGAAGGAACTGTCTAAAGAAGCCGATGAAGTTAGAATAAAATTATCAAGAGTGGAGAATTCTCTTTCTGAACGTAAAACCAGACTGGCGAGATTGAATAGTAAATATGATCTATACACAAAAATGGTGCAGGAATTTGAGGGGTTTCCATCCGGAGCGAGACACTTGCTAAAGAATGGCAGCAGTTACATAAAGGGGCCGGTCGCGGAACTTCTGAGCATAAATAAAAAATTCCGTACTGCTCTTGAGTCTGTACTGGGTGGTATGCTTGACGCAATTGTTGTGAACAATTTTTCTGGAGCCGTGGCATTGGTTAGGGAACTTGAGACTAAACACCTTGGAAGAGCGAGATTTCTTGTAGAGAATTCTGATGTTTATGAGAAAGAGGAAATCGGAAACATTAACGGATTACTGGGAAAACTGAGTTC
>DAOWMJ010000089.1 GCA_030643145.1 Candidatus Latescibacterota bacterium
AGCGCGTCAGATGATGAGATCGAGGAACTGAACAGGGAAATATCCGTGGTTGAAATATGGGGGGAGTGCGGCAAGATCGATGATCGGATTCGAAGATCCAAAGAGGAACTCGCAAAAAGTAAAGAGATGGTTTCTTCTTTGGGGGGGTGGAGGAGATTGGAAGTTCCTCTGGAATCTCTTTCAACTAAAGATTATGAACTTCAAATGTGGACTCTGCCGGAAAAACAGGGCGCAGACGGGCTTGAGGATATTTACGAGAAATTTGAGTTGTGTCACTTTGAGTCTTGTTCGGTGGAAAACGGGAAAGTTCATTTGGCGGTCATATTGCCGGGAGCCGACCAGCATGATTTAACGGAGGCCCTCAAGGAAATTGGCGGGGTTCATAACATATATCGAGGGGTAGAGGGGGCTCCCGCTCAGGTTATTGAGACTGAAAAGTTACATTGGGATCTCCTGGAGAGAAATGCTCGTGAGGCTGAAGCGGAGGCTGAGGAACTTGCCGGGATTCTTGATAAATTGTATATTCTTTCTGATTATTACGGTGAGAAATTAGGGCTTACTGAAATTGAGAGCAAGTTTTATCATACTGCCAGCACGAGCTTAATCGAGGGGTGGGTAAGAGCTCTTGACATAAAGAAACTTGAAAAGAGGATTCTTTCCGGTTTTGATGATATTGAATTTGCTTTCAGAGAACCTATTGATGATGAAGAACCGCCAATTCACCTTGATAACAACGCCGCAACAAGGCCGTGCGAATTTGTAACAACATTGTACGGAAGGCCGGTTTATTCCGAAGTAGATCCAACCCCGCTGCTTGCCCCGTTCTTTATACTCTTTTTTGCTATGTGTTTGAGTGATGCCGGTTATGGAATTATTCTCGCGGTGTTTGCCGCCGTTATTATATTGAAATTCAAACCATCAGGGGGATTCGCGCTTCTAATGAAATTGCTTTTTGTCGGAGGTATTGTTACTGCCATAGTTGGTGTATTGAGTGGTGGAATCTTCGGGATCGGCCCCGAATCATTCCCCCCATTTATGAGGCAATTCATTTTAGTCAATCCGCTTAAAGAACCTATGAAGATGCTTAATATCTCGTTTGTGATGGGACTTGTTCATATGCTTTTTGGAATGGGCGTCAAGATGACCGCGAAAATCAAAGAAGGGATGATAGCGGATGCTATTTTTGACAATCTTTGCTGGATTATTTTTTTAATTGTGCTTGCCCCGCTCGGGTATTCAGTTATTCTGGGCGGATATGTGCCTGATGTTGTTATGTGGTGGAGCAAAAGGGCGGCGCTCGTTTTTGTGTTCATAATCTTTATAACCGGCGGTAGAAAGAAAAAGTCAATTATCAATAAGGTGCTTGGCGGACTGGTTGGGTTTTACGATGTCGTGGGGTATTTCGGAGATGTTCTATCCTATGCGCGGCTTTTGGCTCTTGGTTTGGCGACAAGCGCTATCGCGATAGCTGTAAACGATATAGCTAAAATGGTTATCGGTATGCCATACTATGCCGGCTATCTTGCGGCGATACTGATTCTCCTGGGAGGGCATGCTTTTAACCTTGCCGTTAATACACTTGGCGGGTTTGTTCATTCAGCCAGGCTTCAGTACCTTGAGTTCTTCTCAAAATTTTTTACAGGCGGGGGAAAAGAATTTAAACCCTTCAGAGATGAAAGGAATTACTCGATAATTAAAAACCAGGATTCAGATCAATCTGTTTGAGGAAGGAGAAAGTATGTTTGGATTTATGCTTGTAATTTTGGGCGCGGCTCTGGCAGCCGGCCTTGCCGGCTCCGGGTCAGCCATTGGAACGGGGATAGCCGGCCAGGCTGCCAGCGGAGTAACAAGCGAAGACCCGGGTAAATTTGGAAGTCTGCTTGTTCTGCAGGCCCTGCCGGGAACCCAGGGTATTTATGGATTAGTGGCGCTGTTTATGATAATCAATAAGCTTCCGGCGCTGGATACCCTGAGCAGGGTTTCGGTAGGTTCAGGGTTGGCTATGCTTGGAGCGGCTCTGCCGGTAGCTATTACGGGACTTATTTCCGGCATTTATCAGGGGAAAGTCTGCGCTTCCGCATGCAGCCTGGTAGCCAAAAGGCCCGGCGAGGTTGGTAAGGGAATGGTTTTCGCTGTTATAGTTGAAACATACGCTGTGCTTGGACTTCTCGGAACAATTTTGCTTCTTCAGAAAATCTCCTTATAGGGGTAACTGGATATGATTAAAAATCAAGGAATGGAAGACTGATCATGTCGATTGAAAATATACTGAATACAATAGATAAAGAGGCCCTGTCGAATGCTAACCGGATTATTGGTAAAGCGGAAGCTGAAGCTGATAAAATCAGAAAAGAGTACGCGGACAGAGCTAAAGAGTTAAGCGTCAGGCTCCAAAAGGTGTCTGAAAAAAGAGCCGATGAAGTGTATCGACGTATGATTGTTAATGAGCAACTCGAATTGCGAAAATCCCTGCTCTCTAAAAAACATGAAATTCTTGACGCTTTCTACAAGGAAGCCAGAAAGAAAATTAAGGAGATGCCGCCGGATAAATATTTAAAGTTTGTAATACAATTAATTCTCAACAGGGCAATATCGGGCAGCGAAGAGATTATCGTTTCTGAGAAGCAGAGAGAGATTTTTGCCGGTGATTTTCTGAAATCGCTTAATCGATCATTCCCGGGAGGAGGCCATTTCACTATTTCCGATGCAGGGACTGATTTTGACTGGGGTGTTGTGCTTAAAGAGAAGAGAAGGATTGTTGATCTATCCTTTGATGTTCTTTTTGAGCAGGTTACGGAGCGGGTTGAATCAGAGGTAGCCGCTCTACTCTTTCCTGAAGATAAATAGGGGGAAGTTAATAAGTGTCAGTCGATTATACATACATTGTTGCCAGGCTTAATGCCATTGAAGCTTCCATGCCCGAAGAGAACTGGTTCGATCGTCTGGCCGGGATGAAGGCCGAATCTATACTGAGTTCATTAAAGGAATATTTTAGAGGTTTTGAAAATGCTGAATCGATCTATCAGTTTGAAAAGATTCTTGAAGCCGAAAAACTGGAGAGTTTTGATCTTGTATCAAAATTGATCTCCAGCCCGGATGTTTTGATTTTCCTTCGCGGAGGGTATGATTTCGATAATCTGCTTTCCCTTTGGAAAGCGAATCTTCTTGGCGGCGAGAATGAACGTCAGGAGGGTGAAGCCCCTGTCCCCTTTGGTCTTGTTTACACCGAGATACTAAGGGAAGCCGTAAATTCTGAAACAAGTACGAATCTCCCTTTCTACATGAAGGAAATATTCGGGAAACTCTCCGGTATTACAGATAAGTCTCAAATACTAATGGCGCAATCTTTGTGTAAGTCGGCTAAGTGGCAATGTTTGCTCGATATGGCGCCATCTACTTACGCGCGTTTTATTACAGGGTGTAGAATAGATCTTGAAAATATCAAAAGCCTCATCAGGGTAAAAAGAACCGATTTACGGAAAACAGAGCAGGATTATATTTGGATTGATGGAGGGGAAATAGATGTGTTAACTCTGGAGAGGCTTTTTAAAGAACCGGAAGATGAACTATATTCATATCTGAATACGTCACGTTACAGCTGGTTGACAGCTCATGGGCTGGATAGCGAGACGGCTCTCTGGAAAATTGACCCGTTAATATTGAGACAATTATTTAATATAATGTTTGATAGCCGTTATCGGTATTTTGATATCGGCCCGGTGATTTATCATCTTGAAATCATAGAGAGAAACATTACTCTTCTGCGTTCGGTTATTACCGGCAAAATAAATCGCCTGCCGGATGATGACATATTGGAAATGGTAGAGAATATTATGCCATCGTAATGGAAGGGAGTATTTTAGTTGGCTGAAAGGATTGCGGTAATAGGAAATCTGGATTCCGTTTCATATTTCAAAATACTCGGATGCACGATATTTGAAACGAAAGATGGGAAATTGTCCGATGAATATATTACGCGGCTAAAGCAAGATAGATTTGAAATCATTTTTGTTACCGAAGAGATATTCTTAAAATACAGGGATTTTCTTAGAAGTGAAATGGATAAAGATGGTCCGGTAGTAACCATAATTCCGGATATTCGGGGAGCTGTTTGGAAAGAAGGCAAGCCTTCATCGAGGGGAGTTTCGCTGGATGAAACTAGACAGGCAGTGATAAGAGCTGTCGGGCAGGATATATCCGGTTCGGAAGAATAAAACTTGTTAGAGAAGGAGATGTTTCAAATGGGCACTGGAAAAATAGTCAAAGTAGCTGGGCCGCTTATTGTAGCTGAGGGTATCGAGGACGCCAGAATGTTTGAAGTGGCAAAAGTCAGTGAGAATGAACTTATTGGCGAAATTATAGAGCTCCATGGCGATCAGGCTTACATTCAGGTGTATGAAGATACTTCGGGGTTGGGGCCCGGAGAAAAGGTGGTCACGACGGGACAATCTCTGAGTATTGATCTTGGGCCGGGTCTTCTGCAGTCTATATATGACGGGATTCAGCGTCCGTTAAACACGATATATGAAAAGGTGGGGCATTATATTACGAAGGGCGTCAATGTTCCCGGGCTGGACAGGGAAAAGAGATGGGAATTCAAACCTGAAGAAGGTTTGAAGGAAGGACAGGAGATTGAAGCCGGAGATTTTCTGGGAAAAGTTCAGGAAACCAAACTTATGATACACAAAATTATGGTTCCGCCTGATATTAAGAAGGGAAAATTGAAGAAGGCCCCCGAAAAGGGATCTTATACGATCGAAGAGGTTATTGCCGAAATAGAAACGGAAAATGGAATTAAAGAAGTACGTATGGTTCACAACTGGCCGGTGCGAACCCCGAGGCCTATAAAAAGAAAACTTGTTCCAGACAAGCCGCTGGTTACAGGGCAGAGAGTAATAGATAGTTTGTTCCCGATAGCTAAGGGGGGAACGGCAACTATTCCCGGTCCCTTCGGCGCGGGTAAAACCGTGGTTCAGCACCAGTTGGCAAAATGGTCTAACGCGGATATTATTGTTTATATTGGATGTGGAGAACGAGGAAATGAGATGACCGATGTGCTCCAGGAGTTTCCGGAGTTGATTGATCCCGCGAGTGGACAGCCCCTTATGGAGCGTACCGTATTAATAGCAAACACTTCAAATATGCCGGTAGCCGCGAGAGAAGCCTCTGTATACACGGGCATTACAATTGCGGAATACTTCAGAGATATGGGATATTCAGTCGCGGTTCTTGCGGATTCGACCTCGAGATGGGCTGAGGCTATGAGAGAAATGTCAGGCCGGCTTGAAGAGATGCCCGGGGAGGAAGGTTATCCCGCCTATCTTCCGTCAAGAATTGCTGATTTTTATGAAAGAGCCGGGAGAACAATTTGTTTGGGGAGTGACGGCCGGAAGGGTTCGCTCAGTGTTGTAGGTGCCGTATCACCTCCGGGAGGTGATTTGTCCGATCCGGTTGTACAGGCGACATTGAAGGTAGTAAAGGTCTTCTGGGCTCTTGAAGATCAACTGGCCTTTGAAAGACATTTTCCGGCAATTGGCTGGCTGTCAAGTTATTCTTTATATCATAACAATCTAACTGATTATTTCCGCGATGAAATTGATAAAGACTGGGAAAAACTGCGAACCGCAGTAATGAGTCTTCTTCAGAAGGAATCTGAACTTAAAGAGCTTGTTCGCCTCGTTGGCCTTGATTCCCTGTCGGATAATGATCGTATGGTTCTCGAAACATCCAAATCGATAAGAGAAGATTTTCTTCATCAATCAGCTTTTGATCCGGAGGACGAATATACAAAACTTAGCAAGCAATACAGAATGCTGAAGGCGATAATGAACCTGCATCTGTTGTGTGAAAAAGCGATTGAAAGGAATATTCCTCTGGAAAAACTTCTGGAACTGCCCGTGCGTCAGAAGATCGCCAGGATGAGACATATAAAGGAAGATAAACTTGAAGAATTTGATGTAATGGACCAGGAGATGAATTCTCAAATTGAGGAACATTCAGCGAATTCGATGTTTAGCGATAGCTAAAACGAGGTGTATTAAGAATCGTGATAATCCAATGAAAAGAGGTAAAGTGAATGGTTACGGAATATACTACAATAAATGAAATCGCAGGGCCTCTTGTTCTTCTTAATAATGTAAAGCACGCCACGTATGAGGAACTCGTAGAGGTTGAATTGCCAAATGGGGAACAACGCCGTGGAAAGGTTCTCGAAGTTGATCATGACAAGGTTCTTATACAGCTTTTTGAAGGTACCCGCGGTGTTGATGTTAAAGAAACAAAAGTTAGATTTTTAGGCAAGGGGCTTGAACTTTCCGTTTCACCCGATATTCTTGGAAGGATATTCAATGGGTTGGGGACGCCGATAGATGACGGCCCGAAGATTATTCCCGAGAAAAGGCTTGATATAAATGGCATTCCAATTAATCCCTACGCGAGGGTTTATCCGGAAGAATTTATTCAGACAGGGATATCAGCGATAGATGGGCTTAATACGCTGGTGAGAGGACAAAAGCTTCCAATCTTTTCCGGTTTTGGTTTACCGCATTCCGAACTTGCCGCTCAGATTGCCCGACAAGCAACCGTCCCCGGGTCGGAGAGCTCTTTCGCCATAGTATTCGCGGCAATGGGAATTACATTTGAAGAGGCGAATTATTTTATTCGTGATTTTCAGGAAACAGGAGCTATGGAAAGAGTGGTCCTCTTTATTAATCTTGCCAATGATCCAACAGTGGAAAGAATCGCGACCCCGAGAGCGGCGCTTACAGCCGCGGAATATCTGGCATTTGAGAGAGGCATGCATGTTCTTGTGATAATGACCGATATGACTAATTACTGTGAAGCGTTAAGGGAAGTGTCGGTTGCCCGGAAGGAAATTCCGGGGAGAAGGGGTTATCCCGGATATCTTTATACCGATCTTGCGACTATCTATGAACGTGCCGGTCTTCTAAAAGGAGAGAAAGAGGGAGAAGTGCTTGAGGGATCAATTACTCAAATACCAATTCTTTCCATGCCGGATGATGACAAGACTCATCCTATTCCAGATCTGACGGGATATATTACAGAGGGACAGATAATACTTGATAGAAACTTGCATCATAAAGGTATATATCCTCCGATCGATGTTCTTCCAAGCCTTTCGAGATTAAGGGACAAGGGAATTGGAGAGGGGAGAACCCGGGAAGATCATTCAGAGGTAGCCAATCAGCTTTTTTCGTCATACGCGAGGAGTAAAGAGGTTGAAGAGCTTGCGGTTGTACTTGGAGAAGCCGCGTTAACTGATACGGACAAGGCATTTATGGCATTTGGAAAATCTTTTGAAGCTAAGTTTGTGAAACAAGCGCTGGATGAAAATCGCACAATCGAGGAAACGCTTGGTATAGGGTGGGAGTTGCTGAAATCAATTCCAGAAACCGAGATTAAGCGTATCAAGGATGAATATATTGAAAAATATTTACCAAGAAAAGAAAGAGAGAATAAGGAAAAGAGTGACGACAGCTCTTCTCTTTAATGAATTATCCCGTAAGGGGGCGTGAGTTTGAAAAGAAAAGTAAATCCTAACAGAATGATGCTTCTTCGTTTGAGACGAAGGCTTGAGTTGGCCCTGAGGGGGCATAAGCTTTTGAAGAACAAACAGGAAAAGTTGATGCAGAACTTCTTTGCTTTAATAGATAAAACCACAAGATTAAGACGTAAGGTTGAAAAAGAATTCTTGGAAATAAGTCTGGATTATGCGCATGGGCGTTCATTTTCAGCTCCTCAGGCTTTAAGCGACGCGCTGGAGCTCAGTGATTGCCGCGGAGAGCTTGATATTCACACCCGTTATGAAATGGGTATCAGGATCCCGGAGTATGAAATTAATTTTCCGCGAAAGGGCCCCGTGTACGAATTTGCTTTATCTTCGCCGATGCTTGATTCCGTTTTCGAACGACTCTATCATTCCTTTCCGTCCCTTCTGAAACTTGCTTCCAGAGAGAATGCCTTATTTAAAATGTCAGAGGAACTGGAGAAAACCAGACGCAGGGTTAATGCCCTCGAGTATGTGCTGATACCAGATCTGCAATC
>DAOWMJ010000262.1 GCA_030643145.1 Candidatus Latescibacterota bacterium
AAACTCAGGAAGACAGTAACAGAATTTATCGAGGCCGCTAAACCGGAGAAATTGAACGGCGATGTCATCGCTCTTGTTTCCCCACACGCGGGTTATATTTATTCTGGTCATGTAGCCTCTTACAGCTTCAAACTCATATCCCGGCGGTCTTATGAAACAGTCATTGTCATTGCTCCCAGTCATACTGAATTCTTTAACTACTCTTCTATCTATAACGGTAAGGCCTACAGAACACCCCTAGGTGATATTCCAATTAATAACGAACTCGTTGAAAAAATCGCTTCATTGGACGATAATATCCTTATCGGCACAAAAGGGCATACACCTTCTCCCTCAGGGCGTAGTGAACATTCTCTTGAAGTCCAGCTTCCATTCCTACAGGTTGTCCTGGGTAATTTTAAACTCGTCCCGATTGTTATAGGAAATCAAAACAGGGAAACTATCGAATCCCTTGGCAATGCTCTAGGCAAATCTTTAGATGGAGAAAGTGTTTTAATTGTCGCCAGCACAGATCTTTCGCACTTTCACGATAGCGCCACCGCCGGCCGTCTTGATCAAATATTTATCGATCATCTGAGAAATTATGATATCAAAGGGCTGTCAAAATCTCTCGGTGCTAAAACCACCGAGGCTTGTGGCGGGGGGGCTGTCCTTGCCGCAATGATAGCTTCACTTGAACTAGGCGCTACCAATTGCCATATTCTTAAACACGCAGATTCAGGAGATATAACGGGAGATACAAGCAATGTTGTCGGTTATCTCTCCGCGGCTATTATTAAAAATATGCGTGAAAAAAAGGGGCCGGCACACTCGAACGAAAACTCGGACAAAGCGGATCAAATCGGTTCTGGTACTGATATGAAGAATCGTTCTCTTTCTAAAGAAGACAAAATATTCCTTCTAAAGTATGCCAGAAAGGTTATCGAAACAAAATTCAGTAGCCACGATCTTGATATTGACATTCCTCTCTCTCCGATTCTAAAAGAAATGAGGGGCGGTTTTGTTACACTCAAAAAAAATAACCAGCTTAGAGGATGTATAGGATATATCGAAGCTGTCAAACCTCTAATAGAAACGATTGCCGATATGGCCGAATCGGCTGCCTTCAGCGATCACAGATTTTCACCCGTAAAAGCCGAAGAAACTTCTGAACTCAGCATAGAAATTTCCGTGCTTAGTCCGATCAGTGAAATTAAGGATCCATTATCTGTAGAAGTCGGCCTGCACGGTTTGATTATCAGCAGGGGTGTTCAAAGAGGCCTTCTTTTGCCTCAGGTTCCTACAGAATGGGGATGGGACCGTGAGAAATTCCTGAACCAGACATGCCTTAAGGCGGGATTGCCCGAGGATGCATGGAAAAGCCCCGACACAAAAATCGAGGTCTTTACCGCCAATATCTTTTCAGAGGAAGAATATGATCTTCCCTGACCATTTCTTATCGGTTCTGTATCAGTTATCTGGGCGGCCAATAATGTTTTTTCCATTTTCCGGTTAGTAAAAGGAGACTTGCGATATGGATAAAAACAAAAATAAAGATAGTTCCCAAGCTTCCGGAAAATGGATAAACAATTATCCCTCCAAACAAACCGCCAATACAAGCCCCGAACATGTCCCAGGCGTAGAAAACAGCCGGCTCCTGATTTGTTAATTTGTCAAGTACCGAAGAAACAACAATCCTGTAAAAAATCCCCGTGAGAAAACCCCCGATAAAAGAAGCGATGACAAATCCCATTGAACCAGTTATGATTCCAATATTGATCTTTCCAATAACATACAGCCATACAATATAAGTGATAGAGAAAAGAATAAACGCCGCATGTATGATCTTGGGGCCTTTGGCGAACAAAGCTGGTCTTTTCGCCGCGCTCAATGTACCCAAAGAGATACCAGCCATAAAAAATGCTGTAAGAAATACAATGCCATTATACAGATACCCTGAAAATGATTGATACGCGAGTAGTATATTTATCTGGAAGAGAAAGCTCGCGAGCCCCACTCCCCATATGTCTATTTTAGCAGCGCGTTCTTTACCCGGAATGATAAAAATTGCAACAATAAGTATTGCTCCCGCCAGAACAGGAAACCATTTTCTAGTCCCCGAGAGTTCCTCTATCCACCTTGCAAAGGAAAATCCCTTTCTGTTGAATTCAAGGAATAATTCATAAGCTGTTAGAACAGGCAAGAAATCTTTATTAATATCCACATTCTTCGCATTCATGATATTTGACGCTATAAACTCCATTCTCTCTTCTGAAAATCTAAAAGGAAGAAAATCCCTGTTAATAAACTTTGTGTCCAGATCTCGTTTATCAAGATTGTGAAATATCCCATTGACGCTGACCTCCCTTTCACCGCATATAAAATGAACTACTGATCCCGGGAAAACGCTCACACTATCGAAGACCTCTTCAAGTGAGATCTTGATTGAACGTAAAACCCTGGCCTGAGCGTCTGAAATGAAGTTCTCGGAAGATGAATGGTTAATTGATAATATACCGCCAGGCATAAGTGAATTCTTTGCTATGC
>DAOWMJ010000218.1 GCA_030643145.1 Candidatus Latescibacterota bacterium
GCGAGAATCTGCAAAGAATCGGATTTTAATAGAGGGCGGATAATTTATGGAAAAATTAATCCTTATTATTATCGGAGCTGTGCTGGTCAACAACTTTGTTCTGGCCAGATTCCTCGGGATATGTCCTTTTCTCGGAGTTTCAAAGAAACTTGAGACGGCAGTCGGCATGAGCGGCGCCGTTCTCTTTGTTTTGACTATGGCTTCTGTTGCTACATGGTTGATAAATTATTATGTTCTTGTACCTTTTAATCTGGTATTTCTCAGGACAGTTTCGTTTATTCTTGTTATAGCGGTTCTAGTCCAGCTTGTTGAGCTTGTTCTTCAAAAATTGTCCCCGGGGCTTAATAAAGCGCTCGGTATTTATTTGCCCCTTATTACAACGAATTGCGCCGTACTAGGGCTTTCGGTACTTAATATTCAAAAGGATTATACACTTATTGAAAGCGCCGTCTTTGGAATAGGCGCCGGCCTGGGTTTCGGTCTGGCGATGGTTCTTTTCTCGGGGCTTAGAGAACGTATAGAATTATGTGACGCGCCGGTTTGCTTCCGCGGTACCGCTATCGGACTTGTTACCGCCGGGCTGCTCTCTCTGGCGTTTATGGGATTTGCCGGGCTTGTGAAAATGTAGTAATTCGAAAGCGACCGGTTTTGTTTGAAGTTTGATATTTGAAATGGAGGAATAGAATATTATGTTGGCTGCTGTTATTACTCTCGCGGGACTTGGTTTTCTGGGCAGCCTCGGTTTGGCAATAGCGGCAAGGGTGTTCGCGGTTGAAACAGACCCCAGGGCTGAAGAGATTGAAGAAGCGCTTCCGGGCGCGAATTGCGGAGCATGCGGATTCCCCGGGTGTTCAGAACTCGCTAAGCGAATAGCCGAGGGGAAAGCCTGTATAGATGGTTGTCCTGTCGGCGGCCAGACGGTCGCTAAAGAGATCGCGGTAATAATGGGAGTTGATTTCTCAGGTGGCGGCGAGAGGAATGTAGCGATTGTTCTATGCGCGGGAAATAATGAGAACGCGCTGAAAAAGTATCATTATAATGGTGTATATGACTGTGTTTCCGCTGATATGTTTTTTGGCGGGGATAAGGCGTGTTCATACGGATGCCTAGGATTGGGTACGTGTGTCGGCGCTTGTCCATTCGGGGCTATAGAGATCTTGCCCGAGGGGGTAGCAAGGGTCATAATTGATAAGTGTACCGGCTGCGGGCAATGTGTTGAAGCCTGTCCAAAGGATATTATCAAACTGGTACCGGTAAGTAGGAAGCTTCATATCCTCTGTTCCTCTCATGATAAGGGTGCGGCAGCTAAGAAGAAGTGCGAAGTGGCATGCATAGGTTGTCAGAAATGCGTAAAGGCTGCGCCGGAGGGAGCTATCCGGATGGATGATTTTCTTGCCGTCATCAATTATGATATGGAGATACCGGAAAGTGTCGCGGACGAGTGTCCAATGGGGACTATAAAGGTTTATGATAGTGAAAACTCCGTGAAACAAGCGACGGGAGGTGGTTCGTGATGGCTAAAGGTTTCTTTGGCGGGATACATCCGGATTATCATAAAGAATTGGCAAGTGATCAGCCTATAAAAGTGATGCCTTTGCCCGAACAATTAATAGTATATTTTTCGCAGAATCTTGGCGCGCCTTCCAAACCTGTTGTAGAGAAGGGGGATGAGGTTAAAAAGGGGCAGGTTATAGCCGAAGCGGGAGGATTTGTTTCAACCCCTGTTCATTCACCAACATCGGGTAAAATTAAATCTATAGGACTTCACCCTTCCCCTGTGGGAACGGAGATGGAGGCCGCTGTTATTATCCCGGATGGGGAGGATGAGTGGGCGGAAGGCTGCGATAAAGAAAGGGATATCTCCGGGTTAACTCCGGATGAAATAAAGGATATTGTTAACAATGCGGGGGTTGTGGGGATGGGAGGCGCGACCTTTCCTACACATGTTAAGCTCTCTCCGCCTGAAGATAAACCGATTGACATTCTTATCCTCAACGGCGCTGAATGTGAACCCTACCTTGCCTCCGACCACAGATTGATGCTGGAAAAGGGGGAGGAAATGCTTGAAGGGGCGTCTCTTTTCGCTCGGGCGATCAATGTTGATAATATTGTTGTCGCGATCGAAAAGAACAAACCTGACGCTATTGAAAAGATGAAAAGCCTTACCGCCGGCATGGATCGGTTCCGCGTAGAAGCGCTTGGAGTTATCTATCCTCAGGGAGCGGAAAAACAACTTATTTTTGCTATAACGGACAGGAAGGTTCCAACAGGGGGATTGCCGATGGATGCGGGCGCTCTCGTTCAGAATGTTGGAACCTGTTTCGCCGCTTTTGAGGCGGCCCGGCTGAACCGGCCCCTAATACAACGTGTGGTAACAGTTACGGGCAGCGGTATTAAAGAACCGGGCAATATTCTTGCCCGCATAGGAACAACATTCAGGGATATAATAAATTATTGCGGCGGCATGACCGATGATACAGCCAAGGTGATAAGCGGTGGGCCTATGATGGGAGTCGCGCAGTATTCACTTGATTCCGCGGTAAGCAAGGGCACAAGTGGAATAGTTCTGCTTAAGGTTGACGAGATTGCCCAATTTGAAAACAATCCATGTATTCGTTGCGGCCGGTGTTTAACAGTTTGCCCGATGAAACTTGATCCTTCCGCTCTCAGTATCTTCGCCGAGAGAATGCGTTACGACGAAACGGAAGAATATAGTGTTATGGATTGTATCGAATGCGGTTCATGTGCCTATGTTTGCCCTTCAAAGAGGCCGTTGGTTCAACATTTCAAAAGAGCCAAAGCCGAGATTCGAAAGAGACCAAAGAAAACAGGCTGATGATTGGCGATTGAGCGGCAACGCTCATTTCAATTCCTGTATTCAGCTGTTGATAAAGATCAGTATCTGTGTAATGTAAATATCTGGAGGTTCTTTTGGGAGACGGAATGGAAGGTAAAGACCCGGGATCCGGGGCTGAGAAAAGAGAACAAGCGGCCAATGAAAAAGACGCTTCGATAAAACCAACGAAGAAAAAAAAGGTTTTTGAAGCGAAGTTTCTTGTTAGTTCATCCCCGCATATTCATGATGGACAGACAACTTCAGGCATCATGAGGCTGGTTATTTTTGCTCTTCTTCCAGCCGCTCTGTTTTCTGTCTATATATTTGGCATTTCCTCGCTCAGAGTAATTATAATTTCAATATGTTCAGCTCTTGTTTTTGAACTTCTTTCGCTACGTATTATGAAGCGCCCCGTCAATGTTCGTGACGGCAGCGCCGTTCTTACCGGGCTTTTGCTCGCTCTTAACCTGCCGCCAGGAAGTCCGTGGTGGCTTGTTGTAACCGGAACCTTCTTCGCGATTGTTGTCGCTAAGCAGTTTTTCGGAGGGCTTGGGTACAATCTATTCAATCCGGCCCTTATAGGGCGCGTCGTCTTATTGATATCTTTTCCTGTACAGATGACAAGGTGGATTGCTCCTTCGAA
>DAOWMJ010000031.1 GCA_030643145.1 Candidatus Latescibacterota bacterium
CAACCCCGGGCGCGAATAAATATCACCGAAAGGATACTCTACTATATACCGTTCTATTTCAGGAACTATCTCTTTAAGGTCCTTTACCGCTTTTTCGCCACCTTTTCCATCTACCTGGCGGAACTTTTCCAACCCTCTTTTATATCTGCTTTTTTCCATTTTCCCCCCTGAATTTTTTTAAAATAATCTGATTCTTTATATTGTGTAGAAAAAGAGTTGCTGTTTTTAGAACAACTCACGATTAATATTGAAAATAGAACAAATACCTAATATTTCATAGATAAATCGACCGGATACGCCGCGGTGGTAATGGAGGGAAAGATTTTTCTGGAGTTTTCAAAGATATCGGATATAATCGTAAACAGAACAGTCTTATTTATGGAATTTGTCGCAAAATGGATAACTAACCGTACAGTTAATTTGCAGGGTTGAATGCTATTGGAGGTAGAAATTGGATATTCTCGCGAGAGCCAAAGAGGACAAGATAAAGTTCGTTGAACTTGAATTCACAGATATTTTCGGCACACTTAAATCCCTGGAAATTCCCGTAACCGCCCTAAGCAGAGCTTTAGAAAAGGGAATCTGGTTCGACGGTTCCTCCATCAGAGGATATGCCAGAACAAAAGAAAGTGACATGTTTCTGAAACCGGACATAACCACCTATTCTCTTCTTCCAGGTGAAAATGAAGATATGAAAACAGCCCGCTTTATGTGCGACGTTTTCACTCCGGACGGGAAGATCTTTGCCGGTGACCCTAGAGCTATCCTCAAAAAACAGGTAGAAGAAGCAAAGAAGATGGGATACGAACTTAAGGTCGGGCCCGAAGTGGAATTCTATCTCTTCAAGAAATTCAAAGACGGATCTATCGCAACTCCCGACTTTGATACCGGTTCCTACTTCGACAGTTCGGAGAAAGACCTCGGAAGCGATATAAGGAAAGAGATTATGAGCGCTCTTCAATACTTCAACATCTACTCGGAGAGAGCTCATCACGAGGTGGGGGTCGGACAGCACGAGGTCGGGTTTGAATACGGAGACGCGCTCTCCACCGCGGATACGGTGATCCTTCTCAAGAAGATAATTAAGTCAACAGCGCACAAATACGGTCTTATCGCCTCCTTCATGCCGAAGCCCATTTACGGCAAACCCGGAAGCGGAATGCACATTCATGCCAGTCTCTTTTCAATCGGGGGCGAACCCCTTTTCTGTGAAGAGAAAGAAGATAATAGGCTCTCTGCTCTCGCCCGGCAATTCATAGCCGGATTGTTAAAATATATTAAGGATATCGTGGCTCTTACCAACCCGACGGTCAATTCCTACAAGCGTCTGAACTCCGGGTTTGAAGCGCCGAAGTATATCTGCTGGGGAAGCAAAAACAGATCTTCTCTGATCAGAATTCCGCAATCGATTCCGGGAAGCAGGTCATCGGTTAGGGCTGAGCTCAGATGCCCCGATCCCAGCGCTTCTCCCTACCTTGCTTTTGCCGGTATCCTGAAAGCGGGGATGGAAGGGATAAAACAGGAACTTGAACTTCCTGAAGCGATGCAGGAAAGCGTTTATAGTAAATCAACAGATGAACTTGCTGAACTCGATATTGATATTCTGCCCGGATCGCTGCGAGAGGCTTTATCCTATTTGAAAAAAAGCGAGATCATGACCGATCTTCTCGGCAGCGAGTTTCTGCTGAAATATGTCGAAGCGAAAGAGAGAGAAGTGCATGAGTTCGAAATAGCTGTTACAGACTGGGAACGTTTCAGATATCTGGATAGGTGTTAAAAGGAGTCGTGAGCGCAAAATAGAATATTACACCAAAAAGGCACTGACTCTTATGATGCCGGTTGTTGCAATAAGCATTATAAAGGCATGGAAACAATAACGTACAGCGGCTGACATCTATGGACATCGCTACACAATAACACAGTAAATTTATCAAATATTATTGGGGAAATATTTTCGGTGTTACCAATTTGCAATGTTCCGCGGCTCGATCGGATGTCAGCCCTCTGCTTAAAATCGGACAAAATGTTACTCTATTCTCATGGTCCGGATCGAAAACCCCTCATAACCCTAAATATTATACGAGATTACATGGGGCGCTGTTGGCGCCCTGCGGGTTGCCGGAACGATCTGGAGATCAGCCCCCTCCATCGTTCGTTTAGGCATACTTATTGCGTTCTTGAGACAGCGAATTAGATTGTCCCGATCAATAGGTCGGCAAACAGAAGGGTAACTATATGGAAAAAAGGATAGTTGATAGACGCGGATTCACATTGGTCGAACTGATGGTCGTTATTACGATTATTGGGCTCATAACTATTCTGTCCATACCGAACTATAGCAGGTTCATGCAGGATTGGAAGCTGGACGGAGACGCGCAGCAGTTTGCCAGCGCGATGAGGACGGCAAGGGCCACGGCCGTTATGAAGAATATCGAGGTTGTCTTCTCGTTTGACCCTGCCGCGAACACGTATTCCTATTTCGAGGACAACGACAGGGATGGCAATCACGATTCGAACGAGTATGAGAGCGCCGAATACGAAATGTCGGCCGGTATAGAGATAACAGCGTTTACGCTCTCGAGTTCGGTTTTCACATTCGGCAACAAGGGGAGCACCCCGCAGAGCGGATCGGTGACTCTGAGAAATGTGAACAATAAGGTAAAAAATATACGAATATTTGGCGGGACAGGAAACGTCTCGGTGGAATAGGGGGTTTTAATGAATTACAAATCGGAAAAAGGTGTAGGGTTGATAGAAATTATTGTGGCGATCCTTATCTTCGGGATTGGGATCAGCGCGGCGTTGAAGACATTGCCGGTGAGCAGTAAGGCGACGTCGCGTGCGCAGAATATCACAAAGGCGACCAATCTAGCTCAGGAAAAGATAGAAGAACTTATGGGGAGCCAGTTCGGCAGCGCCGATCTGACGGCTGGAAGCCACTCCGATCCGGATAACCCGATCGAGAGGATCTTTACACGGACATGGACAGTTACCGACGATTCGCCGGTGGCGGAAATGAAAAGCATTTCTGTCGACGTCACCTACGCTTCGGGAAGTAAAGACAACTCGGTTCAACTTACCACTTATCTGACACCCAGGCGGTAAAAACATGAGAACGTTAGGAAATTTAAGGTCGAAGGCGGGATTTACACTGATCGAGGTTGTGATCAGTTTGGTCGTAATGGGATTTATGCTGGTCTCGGTCGCGAGTATATTTGTTCTCTTCCAAAAGGGTGCAAACAAGACCGGGGAATATGCCCAGGCCCAGCAGAACGCTCGTGTGGCCCTCGATGTAATTACTGATCATATAAGACAGGCCGGCTCGCAGGTCGATTACTTTAGGGGTCAAATGCCGATCGTACACGCGGCTCCGTATCAGATAGTAATAAATGCCGATATTGATAACGGGCAGACAATCAGTGGACAATCGCCCCTGACTGCGATCAACAGGAATATCTCGTCCAACAGTGTGCCGACTAACGGGACACCGATCTACATCCCAGGCGCCGACTACGATTCAGACGCCGAAACAACTGTGTTCACCCTTGATTCGACAGGAGACGGGAATATAAAAGCCAACGACAGGGGCGATGACCCCGAGGAAAATGGAGCTAACAATAACCTCTTTATACTTAAGAAATATGTCTACGGTTTCGATGGCAGCAGCTCGAACGAGGTGAGGGAGTACAATCTTGCCAAACTCCGCGGGCCTAACCTCTCGGCCACGTGGACGATACCTGAACCCCTTTTCCAGTATTACTACGATCATGACGAGGATCCTGTTACAGTCGACAGGTTGTGGGGCGATACGAATGACGACGGCACTCTTAGCGACGGAGAAAAACTTGCCGTGACAGAGATGCCCTTGAATTTGCTTAATTCGATTCGCCGGGTCAAGATTACAACGATCGCTGAATCTAGCGAGTACGATAAGAGGTACGAAACGAACGGCGGATTCCTCGCGGTGACCATGCCGTCGGAAGTATATATAAGGAACACTAAACTTACCAGCGCGATGATCAGCGGGAGGGTATTCCATGACGTGGACCAGGACGGAATTATCGATTCGGGAGAATCGGGCATTCCGGGCGTGAAAATAGGTCTGGCCGGTCAAACACGCAGCGTCTTGACAGATCATTTTGGAACCTTCTTTATTCCACTGCCGGCAGGCAGCTATTCTATCCAGGAGGTTGATCCCCCCGGGTATACATCGACTACTCCCAACCTTGTCTCGGTCACTCTGACATCTGGGATGAGCAAGGCGGTCAACTTCGGCGATATATCAACCACGCCCAACGGAGTAATATGCGGTGTCGTCTACGAGGACCAGAACAAGGATGGAGTTAAGGGTGTGAGCGAGGATGGCATAAGAAATGTTGTGATCTCACTCGACGATGGGACACAGGCCATGACCGACAGCACCGGGCACTATTCAATTGCCGTCAGTCAGGGGTCCTACACTGTAGTCGAGACCGACCCGGTTGATTACTCTTCGACGACTCCGAATTCAGGCTCCGCCAACATCGTCAACCAGGGTGATACAATAATCCTCGATTTCGGCGACTACGCCGGGGAGGCCTATGGGACACTTGAAGGGTATGCTTATCTGGACGAGAACGAAGATGGTATAAGGAACACGATGGAAGAGGGAATCCCGAATGTAATGATCATCATGTCGAACGGGGACAGCACACAGACCAGCGCGAAAGGTTATTACAGGTTCAGCCTGACGCCCGATATCTATTCCGTCAAGGAGAGGGACGCCGTCGGCTATACATCTACCACAGTTAATCTATATTCCGATATCGTGATCGCCGTGGATACGACGGTGACAAGAAATTTCGGTGACATCCTCAAGAGCAGCCTGGACTTCGTAGAAATACATATTTCTAACACAGAACGTGTGTTGTCGGTATGCACGGCTAACCTGAAGGAAGATGCCAAGGCTGACATGGATATCATCCTTGGCACGGCGCTGATAGGGGGCATAGGAAACATGCTGATCTTTCATAATAACTGGGAGAACTCGACCACCCCGGTAAGCGAGCTATTCACCTCGGAGCCCGAGTACAGACGCGACGCCGGCAGTAATATAAACACGATGGACTCCTACGACTTTTCGGGTAACGGAACGATCGATATAATGAGCGGCCTGGACGATGCCACCGAGAAGAATTTGCAAATATGGTTTACAGCCGCAGGCGGGATGCTCGGCACCACCCCGGGCATCGATTATTACACGGGCGGGCTGAACAAGGTTATGGACAGCAGATTGATCGATTTTAACAATGACGGGTTTATCGATCTGGTTGTCGGGCTCAAGTCGCCGGTAGGTACGGCTGGCGCGTTCGAGGTCTTCCTGGGATCGGGCGGAGGCTCATTCAGCAGCTGGTATTACCAGGATGACGCGGGCCCGGCTGACAAATACCCGCTGGGCGAAATTTGGGCAGTGGACGCCGGAGACATTGATGGTGACGGTGATATGGATATAGTAATCGGATCCCATTTGTCGAGCTATACGGGGTATATAGATGTGTACATAAATATTGGTTTTGCCTCCGGCACCTTTTTATGGAATTCGCGATACATATCTTTCGGGGCGGTCAACGATCTGAAAGTCATTGATATGATGGAGGACGACGCAGGCGATCCTGATATTGTGGCTGCTGTCACATCGGGGAGTAACGCCGGCCAAATTATACTATGGCTGAACGATGGCGGCACTTTCGGCGCCCCAGATACAACGGGTTATTCCTTTCCTCCAGACGTAAAGGGGAATATGCCCCACGATTACGTCATTTCGAACGGAGAGGCGCTCAGCCTCGTTATACTTAAAGTCAATAACGATATCTTCCCCGACATTGCCTACGGAACGAGAAGTTCGTCGCTCTACACGGGGGATATATATGTGCTTCCCACTTACGGAACGCTTCCTGTCAACGGAACGAAGATTAATCAGTCCTCGGCGGGAGAGATTATCTCGATCGATGTGGCCGATTTCAACAAGGACAGCAGGGCCGACATAGTAGTCGGAACAAGATTCTCGGCGACGCAGGGACGACTTGTAGCCTATTTCGGTAGAGAATTATGATGCCGTCGAATACAGAAAGGATTGAAGCGATATGAAGACAAAACGTATTAATGCTGTAGGCGACGAAAGAGGTAACATCCTCGTGATCACCCTGATCGTCCTTTTCGCTATTTCGATGATAGGCGCGACGCTGGCGATGGTGTCTTCTATGGAACTGAAAATCTCGGGGAACCAGAGAAAGACGACACAGTGTCTCTTTATCGCCGAAGCCGGGATGAACGAAGCAATACACAGGCTTTCGCTGCCCAATCCGACTACAGAGACGGTCGGCGGGTGGTCGGGCAACATTGCGATTGGAGATTCCGAGCCATACGATCCTAACTGGGAGACTAGGGTATACCTCGCCCAGCCGGCCGCTGTTACCCCGTCTGCGGGCAGCGTGGTTACAACCGGCACTATACAGGATCCGACACGCCCGTACCTTAATTACAGTGAAGCTTCGGGGACAGACGGGGTTCTGACGATCAAACATAAGTGGGAAGACCTGAACGGAAACAGCGCTAGGGAACAGAATGAGATAGTAAGGTATGATCCCATGCAGATACCGCCTGAGAATTTTATATCGGGGTTCCCAGTTGAGATAATTACGGTAGCGGGACATTCGGCGGACGGTGAACGTGTGATTCAGGCAGAGGTTACAAAAAGGACTATAGTAGCCCGCACACTTGGAAGCCTCTACGTTGACAAGGCCGTAAAGTTAACCGGTAACTGCGCGTTCTGCGGGTACAATCACAGTATGGATATACCTCCGGGAACACAGCCGAACGCCTGTGCCGCGTGGCATCTCTCGAGCGGTCATCTTCCCGGCGTGACGGCTACGGGGGACCAGGTAAAAACGCAGGGGAGCGCGGACGTGGCGGGCAGTCCGATGCCTATAGACAACGCGGCGACCAATCCGTTCTATTCCCTTTATGAGGTGCTCGGCCTTTCGCAGGCAGAGGTGAACGATATGCTGGCCAATGCCGATAATACGTCTATTACCGATCCGCTCAATGGTGTAACCTATATCACCGGAGACGCCAACATAACGAGCAATCTTACCGGGGAGGGGCTGCTCTATGTTACCGGCGATCTTAAGGCCTCAGGAAGTTTCATATACAAGGGACTGATCTATGTCGAAGGGGACGTTAAATTCACGGGGACGCCCTGGGTTCTCGGCAGCATGATTGTCAGGGGCACGTCCGATTTCAATTTCAGCGCGGGAAACGCCGCGGTTCTGTATAGCAAGGATGCGATCACGCAGGCGCTGAGCGGGGCAATGCCCTGTATCGTACTTTCGTGGAGGGAGATGTAGTCTCGGCCGCTCATACCGCGGTTGGAAAGTGGAATCGACTCGCTCTTTGGAGATCTGCCCGGATTCTTGGCCCCCGGGCATTTCTTTTTGCTGTCTTCATTATTCAAAAGGCGCCCGCGTGTTATCAAGGGCCGGTAGCCAGCTCAAAAGAGATGGTGAGACGGCTGCTTTGAGCCTGTAAAAGCCCCTCTATACGAGTAATTCTAATGTTTTTTCCCTTTAAGAATATTCAGCAATGTTGAAATACCGCTCCCTCTGGAGAATCTGTCAAGTTTTGACAGAATCGTGGAAAAAGACTCCTCATCGCGAATCTTTACACGAAGTGTATAGTGTCCGCCTTCGAGATTGCCGGGGGGTGTAATTACGGCATTTCTCGGAAGGCCTATACTATTTATGATTGTTGAAATATGTTTCAGATCGTTCTGCAGGGCCGGATAACAGGCGTTGTGTAGTGATTCAACCAGAGAATCTTCCCCGCGCTGAAAATCAGATAGGAATTTGTTCCATCTTTCCTTGCCCTGGTCCGCAAGGTACAGCATGAGACGGACTGCCTCTTTTTGTTTGCCACGGCTGAGAGATTCGCCGGCCAGGAGAAAGGCGGCTTTCGCCTGGTCTACATAGGGATGTTCTGATAAAGCCAAAAGATCGCCGGTGGAAATGGCGCCGGTATGCAATGCCTCCAGAATATTACTTTCAAGCGTCAGTAAATTTAAAAGCCGGTAAAGATAATCACTTGAAATGTTTCTTCCATATATTTTCGAGAGCACAGGCAGCATTTCTTCAGCGGGGCGCCCGGAAAAAGCGGCAATTTTATCGATTGTGATTATCTTTTCAAGTTCGGAGAGCGCTGCTCCCGACGAAAGTTCTTCCAGGCGAAGAGCGATTATTTTATTAATTTCAGCTCCCGGGTACGAAACAATAACGACGCGTATTTTTTTTACTCCGGCCGCGGCGGCGGCAATGCGCCGGTGGCCGAAAATCACAATTCCATCTTCAGGATTTCCGTTCTCCGGCTTTAGAAGCGCGGGAGAGTGGAGCAGTCCCAACTCGGCGATTGAAATGGAAAGCTGCTGATCGCTTTTGCTCTCAGCTTCTTCTCCCGGAAGGTGTCGTCTTACCCTAAGAGGCGCGTCCCTGCCGATGTTAATATCAGAAGGGTTTATTTCAGCTAATTCCTTGTAAAAATGCGTAGTGTCGCCTTTCATAATATTAATAAAGCAGTTTTCAGATTCATTTTCCAGCAAACATTGAAAAAATATTTTCTTCTATGTTGCGGATGAGCTTGAATTTATTATCTTTAATATAGTAAATTGTATATATGAAACGCGAGCTGTCTTAATTGGCAGGCAGTAATGTAGTATTCGTGTATTTTATGTGAGAGAAAATTGGAACATATTCGTTTGAAATATAATATTGACGGGTGGTCCAACTGGAAGGAGGAGCCGAAGTGAGGGGTTTGAATTTCAGGGTGCTAACAATTCTGGTTTTATCGGTTTTTGTTATTGTAGGCTATGGGTGCAGTGAGGAAGAAATGATACAACCGGGGTCTTCCCCGCAATCGATCTGGGAAGCAACGGATGGTCAGATAGGTGGTCATATTCTTTCAATGGCATTCAATTCCAATGATGACCTTTATGTGCTTTTAGTGGAAAACAGCAGAGCGTTGTATTTCACGAAAGATAATGGCAGAACGTGGGCAATGACTGACACAGTGAATGTTGATACTATGCTGTACACGATTAGATCTTTTGCTTTTAGCAGTAACGATGATTTGTTTATAGGCTCTAAAGAGGGATTGATATTCTCCTCTTCTGATAATGGGGATAGCTTGGCTGTTGTTGATACATTGGGTATTGGATTGTTTGTTGATGTCCGCGGGATTGTTGCCGGAGAGAACAATTTTCTGTTTGCTGCCGTAAGCGGGGTTGGGATATATCGTTCCGAAGATAGTGGGGAAAACTGGATAAATGTTGGAGCCGATCTGGAAAACAAGGGATTTATTAACAATGGATTGATAATCAATGCTGAAGAAGATATCTACTCAGCCAGCTGGGGGGGAGATGTTTATAAGGGGAAGGCTGACGGGAATAGCTGGGATGCTCTGGAGTTATTCACGATTGGATACTTTCCTCTTTCAATTAATTGCCTGACTTTCAGAGAGGACGGCAAAGTGATAGGGGGGTTTGACGGATTTTTCTGCCACTACGAAACAGATCCGGCTGAAGTTGATAGCAGCATGTGGGTACAAAACAATTACGGACTTCCTGAGACCTTTGGACAATCAGTAGATATCAGATGTCTTGAGGTGGATTCGAATGGAGCAATCTATGCCGGAACCTATGGTGATGGCTTATTCAGGCTGTCAAATCAGGGTTTTCCCTGGGAACCGGTTTCTACAGGATTGCCCGATCTTCAGATTCAGGATATAGCTATAAGGAGTGATGACGTAGTATTTGTCGGCACACTTAATGAAGGGATATTTTATAGTATTTGGTAACAGCAGCTTTTATTAAGTTCAAATATTTTTGGCACAGCCCGTGCGGGCTAAGCGTAGCCGGTCAAGTTCCGAACGAGTATAAAAACCCTATCTGTAGCATCGTTTTCCCATTTTGTAATAGTTGGTTTTATAATGAAAATACGAAATGTTCTAATTCAGACGGTTGCTGTTTGCGGTATAAGTACAGCAATTGCTTTTACATACAACGGATTTTCTGATAATGGAATAAACCCGTTCATAAAAGCTGCTAACGGGGAAATTGCACTAGACTCAGATAACGGAGTGGATGGGAGTATTGGTGTAATTAGGCTGAAACAATTCAGGACGATGAGTGAAAAAAAGAGTGTCTTTCTCGATGCCAGAACAGAAAGTGATTACATAGAAGGACATATCCCCGGAGCGATACTATTTGATTATTATCAATTCGGCCGGTTTGCCGACAAGGTTCTTCCTCTCCTTGATCCTGAGAGCGAGATAATTGTGTATTGTTCATCACCGGTCTGTGACAGCTCGAGTTTCCTGGCAAGAGAACTTTTTGCGTTGGGATACCTGAATGTCTATGTGTACAAAGAAGGTTTTTCAAATTGGGAGAAGGAAGGGCTTCCGGTTGAAAAAGGATTAGAATGAGAGATAAAAATATATTCATAACAGAGGTTTCAGCTTTAGGGGAACTGTTGATGGAACCCGCGCTGAAAAGGGATTTTAACAGACGGGCATTCAACCAGTATCTTGTAATGTTTGCGAGACTCGTCCTGGCCGCCGTGTTTATTTACGCAGCCGCTGGAAAGATAGACAAACCCCTTATGTTTGCCGAACAGATAAGAGAGTATAAGATTCTGGATCTTTCCCCTCTCCTATACATTATTGCGATAGTACTGCCATGGATTGAACTTTTGTGCGGAATTTCGCTTATTACGGGGGTCCTTATCCGTGGAGCTTCTTTTACTCTCACCGCTATGAATCTGGGATTTTTAACAGTTATAGTTTACAAAACCTTTTATGAAATGGCCTCGGCGGATGTTGCTTTTTTTGATGTATTTTTCGACTGCGGGTGCGGCTTCAAACCGACACATGCCTGGAAGAAGATATTGGAAGATCTGGGATTATTAGGCCTTTCTTTACTCCTTCTCTTTTCACGTGAGTATAGATTTATACTTTTGCGGTTAAGAAAATAAGGTATTGTTCAAGTGATTCACTAGAATAAAAACCGGAAAAAGGAAAAAATATTTTTATACGCGTTAAAATATTTTATAATAACGTTCACTGTCATTCAAATCTGGAATATAAAAACTCAGATGAGTTTGAAGGGAGGGGGACGTAATTTAGAGCTCTTTATACCTAAATAATTCTAATCATTTAAAGTTTGGAGGGATTTAAAATGAATAACATGCAAAATTACACGGACAAGGCTGTGGGATTTTTGATGGTCTATGGGCCAAAATTGCTATTAACGATAGTTACTTTAGTAATTGGTCTTTGGGTTATTAAATTGTTTGTAAAGGCGCTAGGCAAAACTATGGAGCGGAGTAAAACTGACGAGTCTTTGCAGCGATTTCTATTAAGCCTGACTAGAATTTTCTTAAAAATAATGCTTGTTATAAGTGTTGCCTCAATGATAGGCATTCAAATGACATCTTTCATCGCGATATTAGGAGCTGCCGGCTTGGCAGTTGGTTTCGCGTTGCAAGGCAGCCTGGCAAACTTTGCCGGAGGCGTATTAATCATACTGTTTAAGCCTTACAAAATAGGAGATTTTGTTGAAACCGCTGGTTATAAGGGCACTGTAAAGGAAATTCAAATCTTTAATACAATTATAAAAACCCCGGACAACAAGACAGTTATCATTCCCAATGGGGCATTATCTAATGCCAGCATTACAAATTATTCTACCGAAAATACTCGTCGTGTTGATATGGTTTTTGGTATCGGGTACTCAGATGATATTAAAAAGGCAAAAGAAATATTTGAGGAACTCCTTAAAAATGATAAGCGGGTTTTGAGCGATCCGGCGCCAATGATCGTTGTTTCTGAACTAGGTGACAGCTCAGTGAATTTTGCTGTGCGCCCCTGGTGCAATAGTGCTGATTACTGGGATATTTATTTTGATATGCACGAAAAAGTTAAATTTGAATTCGATAAACAAGGGGTTTCTATTCCATTCCCGCAACAGGATGTACATCTATATAATCACTAATTTTTAGTACCATACTTTGATTTTTGATGGAGTTTAACATGAAATTAAAAACTGCTGTACTTATGATATTTATTCAAATTTGTTCGAGCGGTTATATATTTGCTCAGGAAGAACCAACCGAAGAACCAAAATATGGTTGGCAAAAGGAGATGGTTGGCGGGATTAATTTAACGCAAACCGGTTTTGATAATTGGGTGCAGGGAGGCGAGAAATCATTTGCCTGGCAATCGAATTTATATTTTAAGTTTATCAATGACCAGGAAAAGACAAATTGGGCAAATTCCGGCAAGTTTGGCTACGGGGCAACAAAGATTGGGGACCAGGAATCCCGCAAATCCATTGATGAGATCAAATTGGAAAGTGTATTTGCATATAAGCTTAGCGCGTCAATCAATCCTTATGCCGCTGTTACCGGCGAGACACAATTTGCGCCAGGTTTTAACTATGGCACTAATCCCAAGACGCAGATATCAGCGATTATGGATCCAGGATATTTTCGAGAAAGCGCCGGAATTGAGTATAAACCAAACGATATTATAAAAACTCGAATGGGCGCATCCCTGAAACAAACCATTACAAGCGATTATCCGGTACCATATGCGGATAATCCGGATACTAAAAACAAAATCGAAAAGACCAAAAACGAAATTGGCGCTGAGTCTGTAACAGATGTAGACTGGAAAATTTCTGAAAACACCCTCTTTACTTCAAAATTGGAACTTTTTACTACATTTAAAGCCTTTGATGAAATCGATGTAAACTGGGATAGTCTTTTGACGGTAAAAATTTCTAAATATATTAATGTTAATTTTAATTTCAGACTGTTTTATGACAAAGATATATCCAGTAAACGCCAAATTAAACAGGCTATTGCTTTGGGGGCTACTTATAGTTTTCTATAAGCAGGTATCCCTTATTATTTTTTAACAGGTTTGGGATATGAATTTCTTTTCCCGTTTAAATAAATTTCACTCGGGGAAATCGTTCCGTATTGTCACAGTAATTCTACTGGTTTTACTGTGTCAGAGAGCGTTGGCCGCGCGTGATATGAAACGATTTCCCCCTATAAGATTTGAACAACTCTCAATCGAGGAGG